>DATINK010000168.1:0-1502 GCA_035474355.1 Chitinophagaceae bacterium
GTTGGCATATTGAGAAAGTTCAAAAAGTGGGTGTAGGTGTTAAATACGTACACCTCACCTGGTATGTCATGCTGGCACTTGCTGTATTACTCTTAATACAAGTGGCACAACTATTCAGTATGTTGAAAGCTGTAAAGAGGGAATTCATGCAAATGGATCCGGATAATTAATACCGGCTGATCTGCTCCTTTAATAATTTACGGGCAAAATGGATCCTGCTCTTGATCGTACCTAAAGGTTCTTTCAGGACTTTGGCGATTTCATTGTATTTAAACCCATCGAAGTATAATAAGAAAGGCGTTTTGAAGATCTCGGGTAATTCCTGGATAGCCATTTTTATTTCCTTCACGCGGATATTGCTTTCTGCCGTAACCGCCTGCCCGGATTGTTTGGTATCGATGAGGTATTCATTCGGGCTTTGGTCAAAGATCGTACGGTGCTTAACTTTTCTCCGGTAATCATTAATAAAGATGTTCCGCATGATCGTATATAACCATGCTTTCAGATTGGTGCCTGCGTGATATTTTTCCTGGTTGGATAAAGCTTTATATAAAGTCTCCTGGAAAAGATCCTTTGCTGCTTCCTGGTCCCGGGTGAGATTAATGGCAAAGGGCTTCAGGAAATCGGCTTGATTGACCAGCATGTTATTGAATTCCGGGCTCGACATTTTTTGATTGATTTTTCAGTACAAAATTAATTAATAAATACAGTTTGTCCAAAACCGGGCCACATACAACTAGTTGATCTATAATAACTTGAGAGTGTGGTTTAATTTAACAGGACGCTGACAAAAAGGCAAAAAAAAAGTTCAACCAGGGGGTTGAACTCTCTTATACCATATATATTATATCCTTTTAAAGCTGGCTGTTCCTGATCTTTCCGGTTTCCAGCAGTTTCCAAAGCGGTCCGGCCAGGGAGGGATCATTCAGTGCTTCGGCATGGCGGGGATGATGCAGGTCGGTACCGACCAGGTCATAATATTCTTTTTTAATGAGGTAATTCGCCAGTTTATGCGCGGACTTGCCATAATAATTCCCAAGCGACAGTATATTCAATTGGAACAGGCATCCCAGGTCTTTCAGATCTTCATAAAAGGGTTTGTCGTATTCAAGATATTGATATCGCTCCGGGTGTGCAATAACCGGTTGGTAACCCCGCATCTGCATTTCATAAATGATCTCTTTTAAGATCATCGGTTGGTTGGCCAGGGAAAACTCAACCAATACCATATTCCCACTGATGGTAAGCAGCGGCTCATTATTTTTCAGCAACCCGGCTACATGATCATCCAGGAAGTATTCAGCAGCAGCATAGATCTCTGTTTCTATACCCGCGCTTTTTACCGCCGTTCTTAATTCATCCAGTTTTTGAAGGATCGTATCCCGGTCATTAGGATACATATCTGACATGATATGCGGAGTGGTGATTATTTTTTTATACCCCAGGGCCGTCATAAACTTAACCAGTTCAATCGAGTTCTCCATATCAGGAGAACCATCATC
>DATINK010000169.1:0-6850 GCA_035474355.1 Chitinophagaceae bacterium
TTCGTTTGCATCACTTCCTGGAATTCTTCATCACTTACTTCAGTAAAATCTTTCTTTTGATTGATCCCTGCATTATTAACAAGGATATCAATATGCCCATGGTCCTTACTGATCTTTTTCACGAGCCCTGGCAGGGTGCTGAGTGCTGTAAGATCGGCTACCACGGGTTTCACCAGTTCGCCCAGTTTTTCTTTTGCGCAGTTTAGTTTATTCTCATCGCGGCCGATAATGACAGTTGTGATTCCCTGTGCCACAAATTTCTCAGCAATGGCCAATCCGATGCCTGATCCACCTCCGGTGATGATGGCCAATTTTTTTTGTAGTGACTTTTCCATTAATTTTTTTTCTGGTGTTGGTCGATACACATTTTATCCCGGCCTCACTGTGCATTACCGGGGGCATAGGGAAATCTCAACGCTTCATAATAATCCAACGCATGATCAGGTTTTTCATATTTCCCGGGGATCGGCTGCCGGGAAAAAGTCTGGAAGTAGAGCAAACAGGCATTTCGCCACCATATAGCTTCATTCACCTGGATCTTTAATAACATGTTCACCTGTTCAAATCTTTCATTATCGATCAGGCCTTTTGTTGATTGCCAGGCTTTCTGCATCCAAAGTACGCCATCTGTGCCGGAATAATATTTGAAACATAATTCTTCCCATAATGTATTGCCCGATCTCATCTTATGATTCCATGGAACATGATGGAACCATAACAGGAATTCCTCAGGGCATGTATTCATATCCTCGTATTGCCGGCGCCAGCCGGGAGCATATAAACCAAGTGCATCACTTCCTTTTGACGTACGATCGAATCCGATACCTGCTGAATCGGCACGATGAAAATAAACGGGATTCCAGTCTGCCCGCAGCGCTTTATCATACCAGGGTGCGGGACCATAATGATGTCCATAGCCCATGATATGATGGAGTCCCAGCGGGGTCATATAATTCACCATGTTCTCTCTCGATCCCATCATCATTTCAAGAACCGGCGTTACAAATTTTTTATCATTGGTGAAAGTCGCCCGGATCCATTCAGTGGCGACCTGTGACGGGCTGACTGTATGATCCCAGGCCATTCTTCCAAAGGCATACCAGTTGGCCTGCCCGAACGGATGTCCTGTCCAGTTTTTTTCATTCCCGATATTGGCAACAGCAGCAATGCCTGTGATATTGTAATGATCCAGTGAACCATCAATGATCTTTGCAACGGTAGAACCGGGTCCATTTACATAGGTATCGGTATTGAGCATTTCTTTGAACAGTTGTCCCATGTACACGAGATGCGTAGCGAAACCCAGGTATTCCTGCGTGAGTTGAAATTCCATCACCAGCGGTGTTTGGGGCATGGCACCAAATAAAGGATGAATGGGTTCGCGGGGTTGAAAATCGATTGGGCCATATTTCACCTGCACCATTACGTTTTTCCTGAATTGCCCGTCCAGCGGTTTGAATTCATTATACGCTTGTTTATAACGGTCTTCTTTTATATCGCTGCTATAAACAAAAGCCCGCCACATGACGATTCCTCCATGCGGCGCCAGCGCATCGGCCATCATATTGGCTCCATCGGCGTGATTCCTTCCATAACTCTGCGGCCCGGGCTGGCCTTCTGAATTTGCTTTTACAAGAAATCCACCGAAGTCAGGAATATGCTGGTAGATCTCATCCACTTTCTTTTTCCACCAGGCTTTCACTTCTGCATCAAATGGATCGGCGGTCTTTAATCCACCTATATCGATCGGTGCGCTGAACCTGGCCGTGAGATATACTTTGATCCCGTAATGCCGGAATACTTTTGCGAGGGCAGCAACTTTAACCAGGTAGAGTGGGCTGAGTGCCCAGGAATTAGCATTGACATTTGTAAGTACGGTCCCGTTGATACCAATGGATGCATTGGCCCTGGCATAATCCGCGTAACGCTGATCGAGGTAGTCCGGTAATCGTTGCCAGTCCCAGATCGAAATGCCGGCATATCCTCTTTCTATATATCGCGTTAAGTTATCCCAATGGTCCAGGATACGGTTTTGAATTTTAGGTGCTGAAACGATTTTGAGTTGACTGATATCCTGTTCTGTTTGTAGTAGCCTGAGAAAATGAAAACATCCGTATAAAACACCAATGTCATTGTTGGCTGCAATAATGATCGTGGATGTTGAGCCGGTGTACATCGTAATAATAATGTAGCCTTCTTTCCCAGCCTGTTGTAATTGTTCTTTGTATGGAAGGGATGCAATAAACGCCGATGTAGTGGGAGTGCCGGCAAAAAGAATTTTTGCTGCATTCCCGGGGGTTACATTGTATACCGGGATCTTCCCACCCAGTAGTCCGCTCAGCCCCATTGACAATTCATTGCGGGCTGCTTCTATGATTTCTGAATTGCCAAACAGGGAGCAGGCATTAACCTGTGCGCGGTATTTATTTAATAATGTCTTGTTTTGAACCAGGTCATAACGCAGCCAGAGCCGGTAACCATCTTCTGCACGCATGTTGATGGTAAAAGAGAGAAAGTAAAAGAGGTAAAAGATTTTTTTCATACAGCATGCAAGAAAAAATGGTCAGTTCAGTTTATACTACGGCTGCCTTTTTGAATACCCCGCTTTTCAGTGAAGAGGCACGGATGATCAGTTCAGAACGCAGCATGATCGTATTGGTTGCGGTAATGGGTGATAAACCTTTCAGGTGATTGATCAGGCTATTGGCAGCCATTTCCCCGATCTCGAACCCGGGATTATTGATCGTGGTAAGATTGGGTTCCACCACTTTTGATACCGGGTCATTATTGAATCCTACGATCGCAATGTCTTCCGGTATCCGCAGGCCGGCTTTTTTCAATGCCAGCAAACATCCCGCGGCATAATTATCATTGGAAACAAATACAGCGTCGGGCATCGGGTCCATTCTCAGGATCAGGTCGGCTGCATTGGTACCTTCTTCATGGCTCAGGTTGCTGTAGAGTAAACTATTTTCATCAAAGGGAAGTTCATTTTCCAGCAAGGCTTGTTTAAATCCATTGATCCGTTCTATATAAAGATCGCGTTTAGAAGTAGCGGTAATATGCAAGATCCTGCGGCAACCCTGGCTGATCAGGTGGGTAGTGGCTTCATAAGCCGCCCGGCGGTTGTCGATAAGCACATTGGTAAAACTTTCATGTTCTTCACCCCGGTCAAAAAAGATAACAGGGATATTTTTTTTGGAAAACTGCTCAAAGTGAGAAAGGTCATCGGTATCATAAGACAAGGATACCAGGAGGCCGTCCACCCGGTTATTGAACATGGTCTTGGCGCCCGCTATTTCTTTCAAAGGATTTTCATCGGATTGAGTAATGATCAGGTTATATCCTTCGCGGTTAATGACTCTTTCGATACCCGCGATGACAGTTGACTGGAAATAACTGTTTAGCATGGGGACTATTACCCCGATCGTGTCCGTACGCTGGTTGCGGAGGTTGCGTGCAAAAAGATTGGAGCGATAGCCCATTTCCTCTGCCGGTCCGAATATCTTCTTCTTGGTTTTTTTGCTGACAACAGGACCATCCTTCGGCGCCCGGGTCAGGGTGGGGATGGAAATATGCAGCCGCCGGGCCAGGTCATAAATGGTAATATCCTTTACTCTCGACATACAATCGGTTACATAGCTTGGCCTAAAGCTAAAAAAAATAATTTTAAAAAAGATTAATGTAATCGGTTACATTTTCAAAAATCTCCCTACATTAGTTGTGGGAAACCCAGAAGGATACTTGTATGTATGAAAGACAGAATTGAATTTATTTCTACGAAAGCCTTGCCCCACAAGGCTTGTAGCGGAATTGTGTTATTGCTGAAATGGGGCTTTCTTCAGTTTCCCGATACCATATATATAAGAGCAGACCGAATTTGAGCGACCCAAATCGACATCAATCCTAGTCCCGCGCAGAAAAATCCATTTTACGTGAAAAACAGGGCCATTTGAGGCTCACGGGAAGTTGGTCGCCAACTTTCAAAACCTAACACTTTTAAAAAAACTGTTTATGAAAGTCTTCGTTTCTCCCTCGGGACAAAAAAAGGCAAAAAGGATCCGGCATGCATTCGGGTTCATTACTTTTTTATTCCTGATAGCCCTGTTTCTCCCGGTAATAAGTTCTGCACAAGCTACTATCCGTGTGCAGGGACGGGTTACCACTGAGTCGGATCAGCCCGTTGCCCGGGCTTCGATCACCGTAAAAGGTACCAACGCGGGTACGGTCAGTGATGATGTCGGGAACTTTGAAATTGTTGCCGCATCCAATGGTATATTGATCATTTCTTCCGTTGACTATGCAGCCAGGGAAGTAAAGATCAATGGTCAGACCAACCTGGGTAATATCAGGCTGGTATCATTGGAAAAAACGATGGGCGAAGTAGTCGTAACGGGTTATGGAACCCAGCGTAAAAAAGATGTTACCGGCTCTATCGTTACCGTTACCGGTGCAACACTTCGTGAAGTGGCAGCTCCTAACCTGATCGCTCAGTTAAAAGGAAGAGTAGCAGGTGTCGACATTGTAAGTAATAGTTCCACTCCCGGAGGTGGCGGCCAGATACGCATCAGAGGAAATCGTTCACTCGCAACAACACAGGGACAATCAGATGGTCTCGATCAGCCACTCGTTATCCTCGACGGAATGCCTTTCAGTGGGAGCATTAATGATATCAACCCCGAAGACATTTCTAATCTTGAAATATTAAAAGACGCATCCGCTACTGCTATTTATGGATCCAGGGGTTCGGGAGGTGTGATCCTTGTTTCCACCAAGCGCGGAAGGAATGGTAAAGCCGTATTGAGTTATGATGCATATTATGGTGTGTCAAAGATCGCGGGATTCCTGCGGACATTCACCGGTGAAGAATTTGCACAATTCAAACTGGATGCAGCACAAGGCGTGCCTCCGCCAAATACGGGTTCAACTGCTTATGGAATGACGCCGGCGGAACAGGCAGCATTAGCGGCTGGTGTATCTACCGATTGGCAAAGACTTATATTACGTGACGGGTTCACAACCAGTCACCAGATCAGCGTAATGGGTGGGAACAATACCACACAATTTTCCATGGGCGGAGGTTATTATAAAGAACAGGGCATTGTTCCTAAACAAAGATTTGAAAGGATCACACTTCGGCTTACACTGGATCACCAGGTGAGCAGGCGCCTGAAAGTCGGGATCAATACCATCAACGTAATGTCTTATTCAAATACACCCGGTGGATCTGGTGTACTGGGTGGATTGGTCAGGCTTACACCGCTGGCATCACCTTATAATCCTGATGGATCTGTGAACCTGCTTCCACAGGTCGGTTCCACGGATGCGGCCCAGGTAAGTCCTCTTACTTTACTTACAAAGAGTGACGCCATCCTGGCCCGGAACAGGAGGATCAGAACATTTAATAGTTTGTATGGAGAATTTAATATTCTAACGGGTTTAAAATACAGGCTCAATATCGGGCTCGATTACCGTAATGACCAGGGCGCTGGTTATAATGGTCCGCTCACATGGACGAATACCGCCACAACATTTGCACAGGCCAATGCCAATGTAAATAATGCAGAAGCGTATACATGGACCATTGAGAACATCCTTACGTATGACCTCGTTGTACAACAGAAACACAGGTTTAATTTCACCGGATTATTCAGTTCGCAAAAAGATCATAATACGATCAGCAGTTTTAACGGGCTGGGATTCCCTGCAGATTATGTTCAAAATTCAAATCTCACACTGGCTAATTCAGTTACAGCAGTGCCGGGACAGAATACATTTTCAGAAAGAGGACTGGTTTCCTACATGGGCCGTTTGAATTATGCCTATGATAACCGTTACCTGCTTACGGCTACGATCAGGAGAGATGGAGCATCTGTTCTTTCTCCGGGAAACCAGTATTTCACTTATCCCGCTATCAATGTAGGATGGAATGTTTCCAATGAAGCATTCATGAATAGTGTGCCTGCGATCTCTAACCTTAAATTCCGTGGAGGCTGGGGGAAAACATCCAACCAGGGTATTGCACCTTATACAACGCTTGGATTGTTGAGTACAAGTGCTTATAATTTCGGGCAGACGACAGCAGGACAACAGGCCGCTTACCTCGTAACGACACTTGCGAATAATAAATTAAAATGGGAATACACAGCCCAGATCAATGTCGGGATGGATATCGGGCTCTTAAAAAATCGCATTACCGCTTCTGTTGATTGGTATCGTCAGCGTACAAAAGATATCCTGTTAAACGTACTCCTGCCGCCGAGTAATGGTGCCGGAAGTACAACGCTTAACCTGGGACAAACAGAAGGCAGAGGTTTGGAAATTGCCGTGAATTCGATCAATGTTCAAACCAAGACCGGTTTTACCTGGTCGACAGATCTCATCTATTATTTTAATCGTGAGAAAATAACACAACTGACAACGCCGGCTGAAAAAAGTAATATAGCCAATGGTTGGTTTGTCGGACAACCCCTTACTGTTATTTATGATCTGAAAAAGATCGGTATCTGGCAAACAAAAGATGCTGCTTTAATGGCAACACAGACAACACCTGTTCAATTTGCCGGGCAGATCAGGATCGAGGACCTGAATGGCGATCATAAGATAGATGCGGCCGACAGGCAGATACTTGGAAATTTCCAGCCACGCTGGGAAGGAGGTATGACAAACCGCTTTGCATTTAAAAATGTGGAATTGACCGTTGTTATGTATGCCAGGATGGGCATGAAAGTACTGGTTCCTTATGTAACTGCAGATGGTGGTGCACAGGGATTTCCCTTCTTCATGCAAAGCCGGAACAATCAGGTAAAGGTTGACTATTGGACACCGACCAATCCGACCGATGCATTTC
>DATINK010000170.1:0-2501 GCA_035474355.1 Chitinophagaceae bacterium
GCATTCCGGCCCGTTCAGCTGCATACGGTCACCGGTAATGTAACAGACGAAAATGGGAACCCTATTCCTTCGGTCACTATCAGGGCCCAGGGAACCAAGGAAGGAACGGTCTCCAGTGCAAATGGGCATTATAGCCTTACGCTTTCCAATGCTTATGCCACGCTTGAGTTTTCTGCTATCGGCTATGTGACTAAAAAAGTAAAACTGCAGGGACAGAAAAAACTAAATATAAAATTATCCGCAAGCACAGCACAATTAGATGAAGTGGTCGTTACTGAGGAATTGGAAGCACCTAAAATTATGGGCCAGGCGACAATGAATAGACGCGATGCCACATTATCCTATTTAAATGCGTCCCCTTCAGGAGTTGACTATGATGGAAACAAGGATGATTATGATGTATACAGAGATAAATTCAATACTGAAGGATATGATCATATTACAGAAAACCGTTTCTTGAAAGTCAGCGATAACCCCTTGTCTACTTTTTCAATTGATGTAGATGCTGCTTCTTACAGTAATATGCGCCGTTTTATCAACCAGGGGCAGCTGCCTCCTGCAGGAGCGGTACGTATTGAAGAAATGATCAACTATTTCCATTATGAATACCCGCAACCTGTGGAGGAAGATCCTTTTTCTATTACTACAGAAATTTCAGATGCTCCCTGGAATAAAGACCACAAACTCGTGCTCATCGGTTTACAGGGTAAAAAGATATCGACAGAAAAACTTCCCGCATCGAATATCGTATTCCTCATAGATGTATCTGGTTCCATGGATGACCCCATGAAATTGCCCCTCGTGAAATCATCTATGAAAATGTTAGTGGACCAGTTACGCGAACAGGACAGGGTGGCCATGGTTGTCTATGCCGGGGCGGCAGGATTGGTTCTTTCTCCCACCAGCGGAAGTGAGAAGACAAAGATCAAAGATGCCATCGACAGGTTAGGTGCGGGTGGTTCTACGGCCGGAGGAGAAGGAATAAAACTGGCTTATAAAACCGCGAAACAACATTTTATTAAAGGAGGAAATAACCGGGTGATCCTTTGTACGGATGGTGACTTTAATGTAGGCGCCAGTTCTGATGACGAAATGGAGACCCTGATTGAAAAAGAAAGAGAAAGCGGCGTTTTCCTGACAGTGCTGGGTTATGGCATGGGAAATTACAAAGACAGTAAAATGCAAAAACTGGCAGATAAGGGAAATGGTAATCATGCTTATATAGACGGACTGAGTGAAGCCAAAAAAGTATTGGTGAATGAATTTGGCGGCACGCTATTCACTATTGCCAAAGATGTAAAGCTGCAAGTGGAGTTTAATCCTTTGAAAGTCCATGGTTACCGCCTGATCGGTTATGAGAACAGGATGCTCAATAAAGAAGATTTCAATAATGATAAGAAAGATGCCGGTGACCTGGGCAGCGGCCATACAGTTACGGCTTTGTATGAAGTGATACCCGTAGGTGTGAAAAGCAAGTTCCTGGAATCAGTTGATAAACTTAAATATCAATCCACAATTGAACCACTGAGCGAAACCTCTTATGGCGACGAGATCATGACCGTGAAATTCCGGTATAAAAAACCAGATGAGGATATCAGTAAGCTGATCGAACATCCCGTGGTTGAAAATCATGGAATTCTTGCGGCCACTTCCGATAATTTCCGTTTTGCCGCATCTGTCGCTGAATTTGGTATGCTATTGCGCAATTCCGAATTTAAATCGAAGTCGAATTTTGAAAATGTATTGCAATTAGCCCGCAAGGCCCGGGGAAAAGATGACGAAGGTTATCGTGCTGAGTTTGTGAGGCTGGTGGAAAGTGCTTCCAGTTTGGTGAAGGGTAACAAACAGGAGGAGGAAGACGTCACAGATGAAGTAAAGATATTGCCCGTAAATGAAAACTAATTCGTCACTTGAAAAATTCTTGTACTAACAGCCGGTTAGTGATACGGAGTTCCGTTTCTACGGAACTCCCTTTTAAAAAAATAAAAAAACTTGGTTATGGGAAAGCAAATCAAACTCTCGATCCCCGTTCCCTGTCATGAGAATTGGGAAAATATGTCGCCAGTAGAAAAGGGAAAATTCTGCGGTTCCTGCCAGAAACAAGTAGTTGACTTCAGCAATATGAGTGATCGCCAGGTGGCTGAATTTTTTAAAAAGCCATCTACCGGATCAGTCTGTGGCCGGTTTATGAGCGACCAGTTGGACAGGGAAATAGATATTCCCAGGAAACGGATACCCTGGCTAAAATATTTCTTCCAGATTGCCATACCCGCATTCCTTTTCTCTAATAAAGGTCATACCCAGGGAGAAATAAAAGTGAAACCAAAAATTGAAACGAAAGCCGAAGAATCCTGTACCCGCCCAACGATGGGTATAATTGCCAGGCCACAGGAAAAGCCAGTAGTGGTTGCCAAGGATACTATCATTAATGTATGGATGGGAAAAGTTGCCTATCCTGGTATGCTGGTTTCGGAACCACTTCTGGGTAAGATTGTGGATGA
>DATINK010000171.1:0-7908 GCA_035474355.1 Chitinophagaceae bacterium
ATGATACCGACTGGCTTGCCGCTCTGGATCAGTAAGGATTCATCATTCTCCAGGACTTTTAATGCAGCAATGATATTGTCGAGGGCTTCGAAATTGCGGGCGGCTTTGCCGCGGCCGCCATAGACGATGAGTTCGTCGGGTTTTTCGGCTACTTCAGGATCAAGATTGTTCAGCAACATTCTCAATGCAGCTTCCTGGATCCAGCCTTTGCAGCTGAGCTTAGTGCCAACGGGTGTTTTGTATTTGAGTGCGTCGTATTTTGACTTTGTAACTATTTCCATTCGCTAATTTTTTTGTATCGCAGGGAACGCAGAGAACCGCAGGGTTCGCAAAGTTAGCTTTGAGGCACTAAATTGCTTTGCGGGCATTGCGTAAACATCGCGGGCTTTGCGATACCTTTTTTCAGAACAAAATTCGTCTTATTTTTTATATATCTTCATTGATATAAGAATTCAGCCAATGAGTATCCATATTGCTGCCAAAAACGGTGAAATTGCCCCCGTGGTCCTGATGCCCGGCGACCCGCTAAGGGCCAAATTCATCGCGGATAAGATGATGAAGGACGTGAAGCTGGTCAGCAGCACCCGCAACATCTTCTTTTTTACCGGTAATTATAATGGTACCCGTCTCAGTATCGGCGCCAGCGGAATGGGTTGCCCCTCCATTGGGATCTATTCTCACGAATTATATGCAGATTATGATGTGCAATGCATCATCCGCATCGGGACCTGCGGCGGTTATCTTGAATCTCTCAACTTATATGATCTCATCAACGCCGATACGGCTTATAGTGAATCCACATTTGCCCAATTAGCCTGCAATTATCCGGAGGATCATTTTAAACAGCAGGGGAATGCTTATGATATCATCAATTCCACAGCAAAAAAATTAGATATCCCAATTTTGAATGGACCCATCCATTCCGGGGATGCATTTTACAGGGTGGAGAAGTCTTTGCCAAAGATTGCAACAGATAATAAGTGTTTAGCGGCGGAGATGGAGGCTTTTGCGCTTTTTGCGAATGCAAAATTGTTTAAGAAATCGGCGGCCTGCTTGTTGACCGTTTCGGATATCATTCCTTCTAAAAAACAGATCTCGGCTGATCAAAGAGAGAAATCATTGGATGTAATGGCGAAACTTGCCTTAGAGTCTGTTATTGAGATCGATCGGTCTTTATGATTTGTAAGATCCAAATACAGTAACGCAGGGGGCGCAGAGGATACGCAAAGCCCGCAGAAAAATACTATTTCAAAAAGATGGAGATTCTCTGCGTTCACTGCGGTTCTCCGCGTTCTTTGCGTTCCAAAAAATCTTTTAAATGAGGTTAAAACCCTTAAAGCCTCTATTTAACTCTAACCCTTTTTTACTGGCAAATTCATTCACCTTTTCTACAAAAGAAAAATCACTAATAATATTCTTCACTTTATTGATATCATCCGCAAAGATCCTGTCTTCTTCCGCGAAGCTCACAAACTCCCTGACATAATCGTGTGCGAATTCAAGTATCTCACTGCTTTTATAGGGCCGCCTGAATTCAATGGCCTGGCAGGCACTCATTAATTCAATGGCAAGAATGAATTCAAGATTGTCCAGCACCCGGTTCAGTTTTCTGCCGCTGATACTTCCCATACTGACATGATCTTCCTGCCCGAGTGAAGTGGGAATGCTGTCGGCACTGGCCGGGAAGCAAAGCGTTTTATTCTCCGATACCAATGCAGCTGTTGTGTATTGGGGGATCATGAATCCGCTATTTAATCCAACATCCTTCATTAATAATAATGGCAGACCCCATTTCCCCTCCAATAATAAATAACAACGCCGGTCGGAAATATTTCCCAGTTCAGCCGCAGCAAAACAAGCATAGTCGAGGGGAAGCGCTAATGGCTGCCCATGAAAATTCCCTCCACTGATGGCATCTCCATCATCGAGTATGATCGGGTTATCGGTAACGGAATTCAATTCGACGGCAGTCAATTCTTTTAAATGCAACCAGGCATTGCGGGAAGCGCCATGCACCTGGGGCATGCAACGCAGGCTATAAGGATCCTGTACCCGGCCGCAATCCACATGACTCTGCATGATCGCTGAATCGTGGAGAAGCAATCGAAGTCTTTGTGCCACCAGTTGATTGCCTGTAAAGGGTCTTAATGCATGTAATCTTTCATCAAATGGCGCTTTGGTGCCAGTCAATGATTCGAGGCTCATCGCTCCAATGATATCGGCTGCTTCCAGGCAATTGTGCATTCTTTGAACGCCTTTGATCGCGAAGGCAAGTATGAATTGGGTGCCGTTGATGAGGGCAAGTCCTTCTTTGGGACCCAGCGATAAGGGTTCGAGTTTGTATTTTGAAAAGATCTCTTTGGTGGCGAGTCTCTCACCTTTTACATAACATTCACCCAAACCGATCAGGGGTAAAAACAAATGAGCAAGTGGTGCAAGGTCTCCACTGGCTCCCACACTACCTTTTTCCGGCACCACGGGTATCACATCATTATTGATATGCCAGTTGATCCTTTCTAATGTCTGGGGTTGAATGCCGGAATGCCCCTGGGCAAGTGCATGCATTTTCGTGATGAGCATGATCCTGGCGACTTCCACTGGAATAGGGTTGCCAACTCCTACGCTATGACTCTCGAGTAATTTATGCTGGAGGGTAGTGGTATCGGCTTCATTGATGCGCGTATTGGCGAGGGCGCCGAAGCCTGTATTGATACCATATACAGTCTTATTATTGGAAACGATCTCCTGTACCCAATGGCGGCTCTCATTGATCTTCTTTGCCGCCTTTTCATTGATATAACCCTTTGATTTTCCTGAAGCAAGAGCGATTACCTCAGATACAGTTAGAGTATCAGTACCATAGTTGAATTGCTGTGCCATTAGATGTATTCTGGCTCAAATTAAGAAGGAATTACCAGTCCCCGGTATCTGAGCTTGTCGAAGATCAGTTATCAGTCAATACTATCTCCACATATATGTCCCTAACTTCTTACTGACAATATACCAGAAATATATCCCTGCCAAAGCCAGGACGATACCGGCGATGAGCATGACTGTACCCGAAGAGCCGCCTGATGAAGGAGCATTTTGTTCAAAATAATTATAGAAATCAGCTTGTGGCTTTTTCTTGTTCATACCACTTATTCCGAAACCGATCAGGAGACCTCCCGCGAGACATAATACATAGCAGATGATCTTTTGATAATAGATCTGCTTTGTGAGTCTTCCACAGGAAGGACAACGGATAGCATCGACCTCCATGGGCTTTGTGCACCATGCGCAGGTTGCAGTTGGGTGGGCAGCTTTTGCCATATTAGAGATTTTGGTTGCAGATAAAATAACAAAATTATGTTCAAAAAAAATTGTGATCCGGATTGGATTCAAACCAATGACCTGCTGCTTAGCATACCTGCTACGGCTTTCGCCGCTCCCGGTTACCCGGAATTTGTGGTCTGGACTATATCTTCACCATTTCAGGTGTGCCACGTGTAGTCTCTACGGAACCTTTCTGAATCTATCAGCTTGTTGTATTCTTTTTTGCTGATTGTTCAAAGATGTTTTTACCCTTAAACTGATTGACCTGTTGAATTTACTGGGATCAAAATAATAACATTCGTCGGTCTGGGGACAATAAACCGCAAATACGTCTACGATTTTTTTGTCAACTGACTTAGTTTTTACTCCTTTCGAGGTACTATAAGAAGTTCGGAAAGGAATTTCCAAAGTACCCTTCTTATTCATATTCCTGAATTTTACCTGTACCGTTCTGAATTTGCCATTTAGATAAATAGCAAGATCAAATGGCGAATGTTCTGTTTCAGGAACCAGAATAAGATACCCTTTGTTATACAAGTCCAGTTTAACCTTCAAAACACCTAAATCGCCTTTGTTCTTGGTATGATGATAAATCATACCCTGAATTTATCAAATTCATAGACAATTATAAGTTTCCTCGGGGTTGCCATTTGCCTTTGCAAGAAGGTTTCACCGATATAGTGGCATCCACTTACAGGGTTCGTTTCCCCGTGTAAGGCTCCTAACTGAAGGCAGCTGCTCTATTCAACTGAGCTACCGGACCAAATTTTAAAGAACTAATTACCCGGTAGATGAATTCTTCCGGGCGGGCAAAGGTAATTTTTTTTAGCTTGCATACAAAGTAATCGGAATGGATGTCAAGATTGAATCTTCGTGGAAAGATGTATTGAAGGCCGAATTCAATAAGCCTTATTTCCAGCAGATCGTACACCATATAAAAACTGAACGCTCCCAGGGCAAGACCATCTATCCCAAAGGCGCTGACATTTTCAATGCCTTTAATACAACACCCTTTGATAAAGTGAAAGTGGTGATCCTGGGACAGGACCCCTATCATGGTCCCGGCCAGGCACACGGACTTTGTTTTTCAGTCCCCCGCGGGATCCCGCCGCCCCCTTCCCTGGTGAATATCTTCAAAGAATTACAGGATGATATCGGTATCAGCATTCCTAACCACGGTAACCTGACGCATTGGGCCGAACAAGGTGTATTTCTTCTCAATGCTTCCCTGACCGTTCGTGCAGGCGAGCCAATGAGTCATGCAAAGATCGGCTGGGCTGAATTTACGGATACGGTGATCCGCATCCTGTCTGAACAAAGGGAAAACATTGTGTTTATTCTCTGGGGAAAATTCGCGCAGGAAAAGCGCATACTCATCGACGATAGTAAACATTTCATTCTCCGTTCGGTTCACCCCTCTCCCCTCTCTGCCCACGCCGGCTTTTTCGGCTGCAAACATTTTTCCAAAACCAATGAATGGCTGGTCAGCAAAGGCATCGATCCCATCGATTGGAGCCTTTCCGCCAATACATCCATGACACAAAAAGGAGAACTTCAATCTCATTCATGAAATTTACCCGGGACATATTGGCCCGGATCTTCGCCATTTGGGCGATCCTGTTTTTTGTGATCACGATGATCATTGTTTTTATTCCCATCCTCGTCAGCTTGCTATTTCCTGATCCACTAAAGACCCGGATCTTTCACCGCATCTCCCAGGTATGGATGGGGATCTTCTTACCACTCTCCGGTGTATGGCTCACAAGAAAAGGAAAAGAACATTTCAAAAAAGGTGAATCCTATATTGTCATCTGCAATCACAATACATTCATGGATGTTCCGGTAACGACTCCCTTTATTCCGGGAGCGAATAAAACCATTGCCAAAAGCGAGATAAAAAAAGTACCTGTCTTCGGGATCATCTACAGGATCGGGAGTGTATTGGTGGATCGCAAAAGCGAAGAAAGCAGGAAGGAAAGTTATATGAAAATGAAAAAAGTGCTGGAGATGGGATTGCATATGTGCATTTACCCCGAGGGTACAAGGAATAAAACCAATGAGCCATTGCAGAGATTCCATGATGGGGCATTTCGGCTGGCGGTGGAAACGGGGCGACCCATCATGCCCCTGGTTCTTTTTAATACCAAAAAAATTCTACCTAATAACCGGTTCTTATATTATTGGCCCGGGAAAATTAAAATGCATTTTTTGGAGCCTGTAGAGGTGAATGGGCAGCGTGCTGATGTTTTGAAAGAGAAGTGCTTTCAAATAATGTTGAAACATCTGAATAAATACAGTAACGCAGAGCACGCAGGGGATTCGCAGAGCCCGCAGAGATGAAACTTCAAAGTTCCAGAAACCCTCTGCGTTCCCCGCGGTTCTCCGCGCTCTCTGCGTTCCTGTATTTGATAAATTAATTCCTGAAGAAACGCGTCCTATTGATCTTCAGATCCTGCAACACAGAGGCTTTCGGACTGAGAGAGAAACTAAACGAGCGGTAAGGTCCCACCGGAGTTACCTGGATCGATAATTGCCAGCAATGCATTTCCCTGTTGATCGACATCTGGAAGGTCTGCAGGTTCTTGGTATCAAAATCATAATACCCGTTCAAACTGAAATTCCATTTGGGTGTAAGTGTAAAACTTCCATTGAAACTCAGGTTGGAACTGAAATCAGTCGTGAACCCGCTGTAATCGGGTTTTAATACTTCCCGGAAATAAAGCGAATAACTCAAACTCACCTGCCAGGGAATATTGAAGTCCACAAATTCAGAAGGATTCTGCCGCATATAATCCAGTAATGCCTGTTGATCCAACACTAATGCTGGGTCATTGAGCTTTTGCTGGACCTGTTTTTTTCGTTCGGCTTCTTTTTTAGGATCCTTGGCTTTACTCTGGAAACTGGTGCTCATCGAAATACTTCCGTTGGTGATCCTTCCTGGTTTGAATTTACCACCTTGCCATACAAACCGGTCAATATCCTGGCCATGGCCATCGGTTTGATAAGGATCAAGCGTAGCATTGCCCGAAATACTTAGTTTTTCGAATAAGGTCGTCCGCAAATAAAGCTGGATAATATCCAGCTTCATTGAATCTCTCAGGAAATTATAGCCCGTGGATAATCCAAACCCTTCAATAAGGTTGATCCTTTTGATTGCATTCTCACCGGTATCTTTCTTAGATCGCCATTTCATCGCCAGGTTATTATCGAGTTGAAAACTCATGCCGCCGCTTTGTCCCTCCGGATAATAACCGTAGAGACTTCCGTCAAATTCTGAAAACCTTAATTTATATCCTGCCGCATTTACCTGTTCCGTATAAAAATGGTTTTTTGAAAGGTCGGGACGATAACTGAATCCGATCGATGGCCTGATCACGTGCCGGATGGCAATTAATCTTTTTCCTTTGAAGCGGTAGGTCCCGTATAAGGCTGTATTTAAACCGACACCAAATGCCATCTGGTGATCCATATAAAATCCCTTGTTGACAAATGTGTCCAGTTTCTGCGTTGTCGTATTCCAGACACGGCGGAATTTCTGTGCGATCCAGATCTGTGAATAAGAGATCGATGGAGATAATATAATGGCGCCATTAAATAAGGGAGGCAATGACATGGTTAGGGGGAAACTATGTTGTCCGCCCCATTGTAAGGTATCGATCAGTTGTCTCAGTGTAAAAGCAGTATCATAAAAAGAAAACTGATTACGGAAAGTACCATTATAACCTATGCCAATTTTTTCATACCATTTCTGCGTGCCGGCAAATGTTTTTCCCTGGAAAGGATAGATCGTTGAAACGGTAAATGCCGCATCGGGCAGACTGACATTGATCAGCCGCGTTACATTGTTCTGGTTATGGTTGGCACTCAGGGTTAGGTTATAAGGTTTGCCCCTCCAGGTTTTTGAATAGGCAATGGAGGATCCCAATTGATTCTGAAAATTTCTTTGCGGATTATTTGGAATGAGTGAGTTAAATTTTGTCGAGCCCGCATTTACATTTGCTGAGAAAGTAGTTCCGGGCCGTGCACGGCTATCCACGGAATGGCCCCAGGTAACAAAGAAACTCCGGTTCTTTAAAAAATCCGGGTCTCCTTTAAAATTGAGCTTGGTGGTTTGCATCGTGATGTTGAATGCGCCACTATAACGGTATCGCTTACGGTAAGTAGGGTTCACATTGATGGACCATGAACCGTATGAATATACATTCCCATAAACACGAACGTCCCAATAAGGGCTCAGCACTTTATAATATCCGAGTCCTTCCAGTCCCAGTCCATATTCTTCATTACTTGTAAACTGCGGGGGCAGTAATCCCGAATGCTGCCCCTTTGAAAGCGGGTAAAATCCAAAAGGCAGATAAATAGGTATGGGCACACCTTCAAATTCAGGGTGCGCAGGCCCGGAGACAGCGAGTTTATTATTGATGACTTTCATCTTGCCGGTAAGAAAGGCAAAATGCGGTTCGTCGAGGTTGCAGGTGGTAAATCTTGCATTCTTAATATAAGTGGTATTCTCATTCACCTTTTTCGCCAGGTCCCCGCTCACGAATATTTCTCCTTCCCGTGTATTGGTATGTTGGCTCAGGCCTTTTTGCG
>DATINK010000172.1:0-7985 GCA_035474355.1 Chitinophagaceae bacterium
ATGCTAAAATGGGGATTATGGCAAACGAAAAAAAAATGAGCGATTTCATCTGGATCGCATTCATCTGGTTACTGGCTGGCGCTTTTATCCTTTTTGCCATCCTGAAATTCAAATTATTATTTCATACATAATCAATATTTATGTTTTTAACTGTAATACTGATCCTGAGCGGCCTGATCTGTTTCTGGTTGTTCTTTAAATCAATTGACTGGTTCGAAAAAATCTGATCGTTATGATGACAGCATTATTTATTCTATCTATTGCGGTATTCGTTTACCTCGTTTACGTATTGATCAAACCTGAAAAATTCTGAATATATGAATGGCGAATTACTGGGTGTAATCATCATATTTCTACTTACCCTGCTACTGGCTTACCCGCTGGGAAAATACATCTCCAAAGTATTTAAGGGAGAAAGAACCATGACTGACTTTATGAACCCGGTGGAAAGATTCTTCTTCCGGATCTGCGGCATAAAACCCAACGAAAGCATGAACTGGAAACAGTTCCTGAAAGCGATGCTGACCATCAATATGCTTTGGCTGGTATATGCATTCTTTCTATTGGTCTTCCAGCATAAATTGCCGTTCAACCCGGATGGCAACCCGGGACAGACGCCCGACCTGGCTTTTAATACAGCCATCAGTTTTTTGGTGAACTGTAACCTGCAACACTATTCCGGCGAAACAGGACTCACTTATTTCACCCAGTTGTTTGTCATTACTTTTCTCCAGTTTGTCAGCGCTGCCACCGGTATTGCTGCACTGGTGGCCTTATTCAACGGGTTGAAAGAAAAGACTACTAATAACCTCGGTAATTTCTGGAACTATCTGGTAAAGAGTATTACAAGAATATTATTGCCTCTTTCTATCATCGTTGCAGTCGTCCTTGCCTTCAACGGCACGCCCACCAGTTATGACGGCAAAGACAGTATAATAACATTACAAGGAGACAGTGTACAGGTTTCAAGAGGCCCTGCAGCGGGCATGATCGCTATTAAGCAAATGGGTACAAACGGGGGAGGATGGTTTGGGGTAAATTCGGCACATCCATTGGAAAACCCCAACTATTTAACCAATGCTGTAGAAACGATCTCCATTATACTCATACCTATTGCATTAGTATTTGCATTGGGATTTTATCTCAACCGGAAAAAACTGGCCAAAGTAATATTCGCAGTCATGACTTTTCTTTTTGTCATTTTCTGTACGATCAATATATATTATGAGATGAGAGGCAACCCGGCTATTGATAAGCTGGGAGTAGCACAGCATATCGGGAGTATGGAAGGAAAGGAAGTAAGATTGGGTTCGGCAGCAACTGCTTTTTGGAGTGTGGCCACTACCTCTACTTCCAATGGTTCGGTAAATGGAATGCATGACAGTCTTACCCCCATGTCCGGTACAGTGCTATTGCTGGATATGATGATCAATGCATTGTACGGAGGCGTAGGAGTAGGAATACTCAACTTTTTCATATTTATCATCATCGCTGTTTTCATTTCCGGGTTGATGGTCGGGCGAACGCCTGAATTCATGGGGCATAAAGTGGAGGCGAGGGAAGTAAAGATCGCCGCACTGGTGATGTTGCTCACGGCATTCCTGGTAAAAGGGTTTACAGCCCTGGCTGCTTATATGTTTGCCCATCACCCGGAGATTGCGTGGGCGGTGAAACCGTCAGCCTGGTTGAATAATCCGTCTTATCACGGATTCTCGGAAATGTTGTATGAATACACTTCTGCAAATGCCAATAACGGAAGCGGTTTTGAAGGCCTGGGCGACAATAATATATTCTGGAATGTGACAACAGGGTTTGTCCTGATGCTGGGAAGGTATCTACCGATCATTGGCCCGCTGGCTATCGTTGGGTTACTCGCCAATAAAAAATTCATTCCCGAATCCCCGGGTACTTTACGAACCGATTCCTGGACATTCGGCATGATGACGTTGGCAGTGATCATCGTTTTTACCGCCCTGTCATTTTTCCCCGCGCTGGCACTGGGACCATTGGCAGAATATTTTTCACTATATTAATTATTAACCTGTCATGGCAAAAAGAAAACGGAATATAAAATTATTTGACCCCGCGCTGGTCAGTACGGCGATCAGGCAGTCATTTGTCAAACTGAAACCGGCAGTGATGGTGAAGAACCCCGTGATGTTCACGGTAGAGATCGGTACAGCTGTTATGCTGGCAGTTTGTATTTATCAAATGGCTACCGGGGATCTGACACAAGGAGCTTTGTGGTATAACATCACCATATTCGCCGTGTTGCTGATCACGGTGCTCTTCGCCAATTTTGCAGAAGCATTGGCGGAAGCAAGGGGAAAGGCCCAGGCAGAAAGCCTGCGCAAGACAAGGGAAGAAACACCTGCAAAGAAAGTCGCTGCTGTTGGCAACGGTTTCAGCGGAGAAATCAGGATCGTAGCATCCTCCACCTTAAAACTGGGAGATTATTTTTTATGTGAAGCCGGTGATATTATTCCTATGGATGGTGAGATCGTGGAAGGCATTGCTACCATAGATGAGTCTGCCATCACGGGTGAATCAGCCCCGGTCATACGTGAAGCTGGCGGTGATAAATCGTCGGTTACCGGGGGCACTAAAGTATTGAGCGACCACATCATCGTAAAAATAACTACACGCCCCGGTGAATCTTTTTTGGATAAAATGATTGCCCTGGTGGAGGGTGCATCCAGGCAAAAAACGCCCAATGAAATTGCCCTGACGATCTTACTGGCTGCTTTCACAGTGATATTCATGATCGTTTGTGTGACATTGAAGCCTTACGCTGATTATGCTAAAACACCTATCACGATCGCCGCTTTTATTTCACTATTTGTTTGTTTGATACCCACTACGATCGGGGGATTGTTGTCTGCGATCGGTATTGCGGGGATGGACCGGGCATTAAGAGCTAATGTAATCGCCAAAAGCGGGAAGGCCGTGGAAACTGCCGGTGACGTGGATGTGTTGCTGCTGGATAAAACAGGCACCATCACGATCGGGAACAGGAAAGCCACGAATTTTTACCCGGCTAATGACATTGATGAAAAGGATTTTATTCATGCTACGGCCCTGGGTTCATTATCGGATGATACCCCCGAAGGAAAATCCATTGTTGAACTGGCTTTACAAAAAGGCGTGAATGCAAAAGCGGAACCCGGATCCGAATTTATCAAATTCACCGCAGAGACAAGAAGCAGTGGTGTCAATACAACTTCAGGATTAAAAATCCGGAAAGGAGCTTTTGACGCGATCCGGGGTATGGTAAACAAAGCTGGTAATTCGGTGCCGGCAGAAACGGAAGAAAAAGTAAAAACGATTGCGGCCAATGGGGGCACTCCATTGGTAGTGGCAGTTAATAATATAGTGAAGGGCGTTATCGAATTACAGGATATCATTAAGCCGGGCATACATGACCGTTTTGAGCGTTTGCGTAAAATGGGTGTAAAGACCGTGATGGTAACCGGGGATAACCCGCTCACTGCAAAATATATAGCCCAGGTGGCTGGTGTAGATGATTTCATAGCCGAGGCTAAACCGGAAGACAAAATGAATTATATCCGTAACGAACAGGCATCCGGTAAACTGGTTGCGATGATGGGTGATGGCACCAACGATGCACCGGCGCTGGCACAGGCTGATGTGGGAGTATCTATGAACAGCGGCACGCAGGCTGCCAAGGAAGCAGGCAATATGGTGGACCTCGATAATGATCCTACCAAACTGATCGAAGTGGTTGAAATAGGTAAGCAGTTACTGATAACGAGAGGCACACTGACGACTTTTTCCATCGCGAATGACGTGGCTAAATATTTTGCGATTGTTCCGGCATTGTTCATTGCTTACATCCCTCCATTAAAGGCCTTGAATATTATGAACCTGAGTGACCATTCCGCCATTTTATCCGCGATCATTTTCAATGCTATCATTATCCCCATGCTCATCCCGCTTGCACTGAGGGGAGTGAAGTACAGGCCGATCGGGGCCAGTGCCTTGTTAAGAAGGAATTTACTGATCTATGGTATAGGCGGGATCGTCGCACCATTCATCGGCATTAAACTAATTGACCTGTTATTGGGTTTGTTTATGTAATGGTTTTAATAAAGAGGAAATGAAAAAAAATATTTTAATATCGTTAAAGCTGACTGGGGTACTGATCGTATTGTGTGCAGTATTATACCCGCTCCTGATCGCTGCGGTGGGTAAGGCAACGCCCGGTGGCGGCAAGGGCGAAACGCTTTCTGTCAATGGTAAAGTGGTGGGCTATGCCCTGATCGGACAGAAATTTACGGATGATAAATATTTCTGGGGGAGGCCGTCTGCGGTGGATTATAATGCAGGCGGTTCAGGTGGTTCCAATAAAGGGCCTTCGAATCCTGATTATTTACAGATCGTACAGGACCGGATCGATAGTTTCCTGGTACATAACCCCGGCGTTAAAAAAGAAGAGATACCTGCTGAAATGGTTACTGCATCCGGCAGCGGCCTGGATCCGGATATTTCCCCCGCAGGCGCCTATATACAGGTTAAACGGATTGCAACGATCCGGGGGTTACCTGAAGAAGAAGTAAAGGCATTGGTGGATAAGCATATAGATAAGTCATGGATCGGGCCTAAAGAAAAGATCAATGTTTTGAAATTGAATATAGCTTTGGATGAATTGAAATAAGGAATAAAAAAATTATACAATGAAAAAGATTTTAATGGCAACAGTTATCCTATTGGGCACTGCTGCAATGGCACAGGATTCAACAAAAAAAGGCAACCTGGTTTTTTCCGGCTCTGTGGATGCCTATTATCGCTTTAACTTTCACAATGCAAAAGATCATATGCACAGCAACAACTTTACAAGCTTCACGAATTCCCAGAATTCCTTTGAACTGGGCATGGCTTCGATCAAGGCTGACTATACGATCGGGAAGGTGGAAGCGGTTGCCGATCTTGGTTTTGGCAGAAGAGCGGAAGAATTTTCATATAATGACCATGGCACACTGGCAGCCATTAAGCAGGCTTATTTATCTTATGCGCCACCCGGCAAAGTAAAATTTACCATGGGTAAATGGTATACGCATGTCGGGTATGAAGTACCTGACTCCTACCTGGACCGTAATTACAGCATGGATTATATGTTTTCGTATGGCCCTTTTTTCCATACGGGTATAAAAATGGATGTGACGCCCAGCAGTAATTTTTCATTCATGCTGGGGGTGTCAAATCCGACAGACATGATAACTGCCAGTTTTGATAAAAAGTTTTTTATAGCACAGGTACATGCTGCCAGTTCAAACGGCAATTTCAGCGCTTACCTGAATTACGTGGGTGGAAAAGATATGTCAGATGCATCTATTAACCAGTTCGATGCGGTGGTAACCGGGACGATCTGTAAACAATTCAGTATAGGCTATAATGGTACTGTAAAATCCGTTAAACCAAGTGGCGGCAACAGTGAATCCTGGTGGGGATCTGCATTGTATCTTAATTATGATCCAACCACAACATTTGGATTAACAGCAAGAGGCGAGTATTTCGGTGATAAAAAAGGAGTGGCAGGATTGGGTACCAGTTTATTCGATTTCACTTTATCCGGTAATATCCATATTGACAACCTGACCATTATTCCGGAATTCCGCATAGACGGAGCAAAAGATCCGGTCTTTTTTAAGAACACCGATATCATTTCTCCTACAGCTAAAAGTACCGGCTCATTTATTGTAGGAGCGAATTTCCATTTCTGAGGTTGAATATAATTTCATGTCATCAATTGTATTGGATACTTTCAAAAACAACGGAATGTTTTTTGCAACTTAAAAAAAGTGCATGGGAGAAAAGGAAGCCGATAAATGGCTGGGCAGGATACAGGAGGATAAGAAAGGCAAGCTGAAGATCTATATCGGCATGAGCGCCGGTGTAGGGAAAACCTACCGCATGCTGCAGGAAGCACATACCCTGTTGCGAAACGGGGTGAATATTAAAGTGGGTTATGTGGAGACCCATGGTAGAAAAGAAACCCAGGCATTGATTGATGGGTTACCCGTGGTTCCGAGAAGAAAAGTGTTTTATAAAGGCAAGCAATTAGATGAACTCGATGTGCAGGCGATCCTCTTGCTGCAACCTGAAATTGTGATCATTGACGAACTGGCGCATACGAATATCCCCGGCAGTAAAAATGAAAAGAGATGGCAGGACGTATTGGATATACTGGATGCTGGTATTGATGTGATCTCAGCTATCAATATTCAGCACCTGGAAAGCATCAATGAAGACGTAAAAGAAATTACCGGGGTAGAAGTAAAAGAAAGAGTACCTGATAAGATATTACAGGTTGCTGATGAGGTCGTTAATATAGACCTGACAGCGCAGGAGCTTATTACGCGACTGAAAGAAGGGAAAATATATGATCATACTAAAGTGCAACAGGCGTTAACGAATTTTTTTCAACCGGAGAAAATTTTACAGTTAAGGGAGCTGGCGCTCAAAGAAGTGGCGGGACAGGTGGAGAGGAAAGTGGATTATGAAGTGGCAGGAAAAGATAAAGCCTGGCGGCACGAACGCTTTCTCGCCTGCATTTCATCCAACCATGAGATCGCGCAGAATATTATCCGTAAGACTGCCAGGCTCGCTTCCTATTATAACAGCAAATGGTTTGTACTCTATGTTCAAACCCGGAAAGAATCTGCAGATAAGATACCGCTGGCCGCGCAACGGCATTTGATCAATAATTTTAAAAATGCGACTGAGCTGGGTGCTGAACTCCTGCAAAAAAAAGCAGCAAATATTGCACGGGCAATCATTGAAACCATTGAAGAAAAGGAGATCACCACGGTATGCATTGGTAAACCCCATCTTAAACTATGGCAGATCATTTTGAAAACAAGTGTATTCAGGGAATTGCTGCATACTTTGTCTCATAATGAAGTTGACCTTGTAATCTTATCATAATGGCAGGGACAGTCAAACAAAAGATCCGGCTGGGGACCATATTCCTTTTTCTCCTTTCACTTCTGTCCTGCAGTATTGGGATCTATCATCTCCTCCGGTTAAAATCCGATGCGAAACTGATCTTACAGGATAACTATGAATCATTAGAGTATTGTCACACTATGCAACGTTCCCTGGACAGCCTGGCCCTTAATGAAACCAGGTCGATCTCAAATTTTGATAGCGTATTAAGGCTACAGGAATCAAATATTACGGAACCCGGTGAAAGGGAAGCTACCGCATTGATAAGGAAATATTTCAACCTGCACCGATCAGGTGATAGCTCACTGACTGCTATTCAACACATGAGCGCTAACATTCAAAAAGTGCTTTCTCTGAATATGCTGGCTATCGAAACAAAGAATCAAAAGACAAACAAAACGGCCGATAATGCCCTTGCCTATATAACTTTCCTGGTGGCCCTTATATTCATTGTTGGGTTTACTTTTTCCTTCAACTTTCCTTCTGTATTAACAACGCCGATAGCAGCATTGACTGAAGGGATTCAGGAAATAAGCAAAAAAAATTATCATCATAGGATACATCTTGACAGGAAAGATGAATTCGGACAGATGGCAATTGCTTTTAACGAGATGGCAGACAGGCTTGAATATTTTGAAAATAGCAACCTGAATACGATCATTTTCGAAAAAACGAGAGCAGAGGCCGTCATCAACAGCCTGAAAGAAGCAAGCATTGGGCTCGACAAATCCGGCAAGATCCTGTTTGCCAACGACCAGGCTCTCCAGTTGCTGGGTATGCAGGCAAAAGACATGCTGGGTAAACCGGTTGAAGAGGTCGGAAAACGAAATGACCTTTTCAGGTTTTTACTGGAAGAGAAAGGTAACATGCCATTTAAAATTGTGGTGGACAACCGGGAGAATTATTTCACGAAAGAAGTGGTGGAAATAAAACAGGATAATAGCCACAGCAAAGTGATCGTGCTTCGGAATATCACTTCTTTCAAAGAACTGGATGTTGCAAAAACCAATTTCATTGCC
>DATINK010000173.1:0-9667 GCA_035474355.1 Chitinophagaceae bacterium
ATGGCATACCGGCAAACGAAAAACAAACACTACCCACCGAGAGCCTGCAAATGATGGATCACTGGTATGCGAGGGATTATGAACCCTCCCGGGACCTTTCCATGATCAAGAACAGTTACAGGAGATTGGGAGGCTAAGACCCAGGCTAAGATTGCGTAACTTTAAACTAAGCATCTCACTATTGCATGGCGACCATTATTGACATAAAATTACCCCGGGCCATTGCCGCTACTTTACGGATCCCGCCCAATGATCCCCGCCGCCAGCAGGTCCGGGTATTAAAAAAGTTGTTGAAGAAAGCAAGGTTCACAGAATTCGGGCAGCGTTACCGGTTTGACGATGTGTTACTGAGCCGCCACCCGGGTAAGAAATTCCAGGAAATGGTGCCGGTGCATGATTACAGTAAGATATATAATGAATGGTGGAAAAAAACACTGGAAGGCGTGCCAGATGTAACCTGGCCCGGGAAGATCAAGTATTACGCACTTAGTTCAGGCACTTCAGAAGCCGCCAGCAAATATATTCCGGTTACCAGGGAAATGTTGCGCAGCAATACGATCAATTACCTCAAGCAACTTCTTACGTTATTCAATTATAAAGATGCGAACAGGAAAGCAATGACCAAAGGCTTCCTGATGATCGGCGGAACTACGGACCTGAGAAAAGGAAAAGCAGGCTGGTATGCCGGTGACCTGAGCGGCATTCTTGCCAAGAAAAGACCGTTCTGGTTCCAGACATTTTATAAACCCGGCGGCAGGATCGCAGCGCTGAGCGATTGGAATAAAAAGCTGAACGAGATCGTTGAGCATGCCCGCGAATGGGATATTGGGTACATCGTAGGCGTTCCGGCCTGGTGCCAGATGTGTATGGAAATGGTGATTGAACATTATAAAGTGAATAATATTCATGAGATATGGCCCAACCTTGGGTTTTTCGTGCACGGCGGAGTTGCCTTTGAGCCCTATAAAAAAGGATTTGAAAAAATGCTGGGCAGGCCGATCATTTATATCGAGAATTATCTTTCCAGCGAAGGATTTATCGGTTATAAGACAGGGGACAATGCAAAGGGCATGCAACTGATACTGGATAATAATATCTTTTTTGAATTTGTACCATTCGACGATAAAAATTTTGATAGCGACGGAAATATTGTTGAAAACCCCGAGTCCCTGATGGTGCACGAAGTGGAGGAAGGCAAAGAATATGCATTGCTCATGAGTACGAATGCCGGCGCCTGGAGATACCTGATCGGGGATACCATCAAATTTGTAGACCTGGAAAAAAGCGAGCTGGTGATCACGGGCAGGACCCGCCATTACCTGAGCCTGACGGGCGAACACCTGAGCGTAGAGAACATGAACAAAGCCATTGAACTGGTAAGTGACGAGTTGAACATTAGTATCCCGGAATATACCGTGGTAGGGTTTCCACACGGCATTTATTTTGCACACCGCTGGTATGTCGCCTGTAATGATCCCTGCGATATTGAATTGTTAAGAAAGCGGATCGACGAAAACCTGCGTGTGCTGAATGATGACTATGCCACAGAAAGAGACAGCGCCCTGAAGGAAATATTCCTTGAAAAACTGCCGGAAGAAAAATTCATGCATTTTATGGAGCTCAAGGGAAAACTCGGTAGCCAGCATAAATTTCCCCGGGTGATGAAAGGAAAAATGCTGGACGACTGGAATCGTTATTTACAAACCGGGGCCATTTGAGCGTGTATCTTCGGGCTTACTTAATTTATGCTTGAAGCCCTCCTGAAAGGAATAACATTTGGATTGCTGCTGAGTATTTCGGTGGGTCCCGTTCTTTTCTCCATCATCAAACAAAGCCTGAACAACGGTCACCGCGGAGGATTTGCTTTTGTTTTCGGCGTTTCTGCGAGTGATATATCCCTGGTGATACTTTGCAATTTTTTCACCCGCTTGTTTGACAGCCTGAAGCAATACAAAACAGAGGTTGGCATTTGCGGTTGCGCTTTCCTGGTTTCACTCGGGATCTATTTTCTTTTTTTTAAAAAAGTAAAAGTAAACGAGGAGGGAAAGCAGATCATTAAATTCCGGAAAAGAGACTATGTCAAGATCTTTGCGGCTGGTTATCTGATGAACACGTTGAATCCATCTGTCTTTATTTTCTGGATCACAACTTCCACGGCTGTCATCAATCATAGTATTGACAAAAGGATCATCATCTTTGCTACCTGCCTGGCCTGGATGCTGGGAACCGATATTTTGAAAGTAATGCTGGCCGGGAAGATCCGCAACAGGCTAACCCCGCATAATATTCATATACTCAACCGCATCAACGGAATTATCCTGATCATTTTCGGGATTGCCCTGATATGGGGGCTCATACTATATGGCAAACGACTCTGAAAGAAAAGAAAAGAAAAAAAACACGCTACTGCGAAAGCTTTGGAATATTTTTAAAAGAGGGGTCGTTCTGCTCTTCTGGATCCAGCTGTTATATATTATTCTGTTGAAATGGGTGGACCCTCCCATTACCCTGACACAATTGAATAGTCTCGCCCGCGGGCATGGATTGAAAAGAGACTATGTGAAACTGCGTTCCATATCACCTTATGCAGGGTTGGCGGTGATCTCCTCTGAAGACCAGCTTTTCACTGATCATCATGGATTTGACTGGAAAAGCATTAAAAAAGCAATGGCTTATAATAAAAGAAAGCCAGGAAGGGTCAGGGGTGCCAGCACGATCAGTCAGCAGGTCGCCAAAAATGTTTTTCTATGGCAGGGAAGGAGCTGGATCAGGAAAGCGCTGGAAGTATATTTCACCTTCATGATTGAAAATTTGTGGGGAAAGAAAAGGATACTCGAAGTTTATCTCAATGTCATTGAAATGGGAGATGGCATTTTTGGTATTGAAGCTGCTGCGCACAAATATTTTAATAAACCGGCCAGCAAACTGAGTCCGCAGGAGGCGGCAATGATCGCCGCCTGTTTACCCAATCCCAGGAGATACCGGGTGAAGCCGCTTTCCAATTATGTAGCAGAAAGATCAAAATGGGTATTGCAACAAATGGGATTTCTGAGCACCGACACAGATATTCAAAAGATCACGGGTCGTGCCCCGCCCTGATCAGAGGAAATGATTGATGGCCCCGATGGCCTGGCTCACGCGTTCATCATCCTTTCCATGAATTTCCATCCATTCGGTTTCCTGGTTTACCATCAGGTCCTTGTACATTGTAAAAAGTTTATCGCGCGTTACAAGGTCAGGATATTCCCGGAGTTCATCCTGCTTCCAGGGCAGGTCGGTATTACAAAGCAGGTAGAGGTCATATTTTCTTTCGACGATCTGTCGAAGAATATAAGGATGACATTTTCCAAAAACAAATTCGGACCAGACCTTCATAACATACATATCCGTGTCAATGAAAAGCAAAGGAAGCCCGGCATTGATCGTTGCAGCAACGGCATCATCCTCCTGTTCCACCTGTCCTTTCGCGATCCAGAGCAGATCGTCATAGGTGTATTCTTTTCCATGCCGGAGAAGATATTCTCTCGCAAATTCCGGGCACCATTTCATGCGGAAATGCCGCGCGAGCTCTTCGCAAAGAACCGTTTTCCCCGTACTCTCGGGTCCGATCGCTACTATTTTTTTCGGCATCATATTGCAATGCTCCTGGCCCGCTTTTTCCAGGCTAACAATCCCGCGAAAGCCATGATCAGCAAGACAAGATAATATACACTGGTGAATGCAAACCCCTTTACGAAATATAATGGAATGGAAGCAATATTGGTTGCGATCCACCAATACCAACTCTCCACTTTCTTTTTTGCCATCAGCCACATTCCTGTATAAGCAGTGGCAGAGGCAAAAGCATCTGCCCAGGGAATGGCTTCCGGGGCAAAAACTTTTTTCAGATAGGTCAGGGCCACAAAGATCACGATATAAAATGCAGCAAAGAAACCGACCTGGAATACCCATTGCTTCCTGGATGAATTCGTGACATGCAGGACGAGGTGATGTTGCTGGTCTTTTTTTGTCCAAAGAAACCAGCCATAAATACTCATTACCGTATAATAAAAATTTACACTGGCTTCTCCCAGTAAACCGCTTTTAAAACTCAGCCAGATATAAATGATGGTGTTGACCAGGCCCGTGGGATAGACGAGGATATTTTCTTTCCGGGAATACCAGACGCTGATGATCCCCGCAAAAACGGCAATGTATTCCAGCCAACCGGTATGGCGCATTCCATCAAGAAACCTGTCAATGAATTCAGTTATGGTCAACTGGATATTTTTTCAAAAATAGATCAACGGGGACCGAGGTTCTTATAATCCCTTAAAGGCCGCAGGAATTTTATTCCTTTATCGGTTTGAAATCGGGTGGCCACCTGTTCCCAGTTCCCACGATTGTTGAACCGCCAGACAAAAAAGTGAAGATGCGGGGTAATGGTATAACCGGTATTTCCGCTTAACCCGATCACCTGTCCCTGCAGAACGGTGTCGCCAACATTTACCAGGGCTCCGTTTTTCTTGAGGTGCCAATAACCGGCACGGGTGCCATCGTCGTGCTGGATCACAATATTATTACCATAACGCCGGAATTTTTTTTTCAGGCCGCCCTTGTCCCCGTCTTCTTTTACGCGAACCACCACCCCTGCCCTTGCTGCACAAACTTTTGTTCCCCTGTCCATTTTAAAATCAATAGCGGCTCTTTCTTTATGGGAAAGACGGGAGAAATACCCCTGGATCACGAGATGATGTTTGTTGGATTCATACGGAAGCATATAAACATAGCTGGTATCATCCTGTACCCTTCCTTTTTGTATTTGCAGGAATTCCTTGCGCAAAGGATTCTTGCTGGCAGCGCAACCAGCCAGGAAAAAAAAGGATATAATGAGGATGGCGCGCATCTGAATCAGCCCTCACAAAGTTTTTTCAGGTTGTTTAGTCCCGTTTCAAACTGGTGGTTCAGGTTTTTGCTGATCATGGGGCCCATTAACCGGGCAATCGGCCAGGGAAGCTCTCCACTGTTTTGCCAGGTTACTTTTGTTTCTCCATCACCCCAGGGTTCAAATAACCAGTTGTCGCGGGCCTTTGACTTCCAGGGTTTGAGAAATTCAAGCTCGAAATGAATATGTTTATCGTCAATGCTGTTTAACGTAAGGCTCCCCATCCCGATCTTTTTTCCCTGCCATGCATATCGATGGCCAGCTGTACCCGGCGACCCGGTGATAATTCTTGATGAATCGGGTTCTGTTTTCTGCCAGGGATTCCAGGCCGCATAATCGTTGAGATTTGCCACCCGCTTCATGACTTCCGTTACAGTCTTTTTAATGATCGAAGTTTTTTCAACATTATATACTTTGGGAAAAAGGGCAGCAGCGACGAGAAGCGCAACGACGAGGCCAATAAAAATATAAACAAAAATCATATCAGAACCTTTGCTGTAAGGTAATGAATTGAAGCGGCGTGAACAAGCCATTTATAAAATACGAAGTACGAGTGACGAAGTACGAAATACGTGTTTTAAATGTTACAGCTTCCCGTTTTTGACTTTGATTATTTCGGCAGCGATGCTAATGGCGATCTCTTCGGGAGTTTGACTTTTTATAGGAATGCCGATGGGGGTATGAATGTGAGCAAGCTGATCTTCGGGAACGCCTTCGTTGCGGTAAGTGGCAAACATTTTTTCAATTTTTGCACGGCTTCCGAGAAGACCCAGGTAAGCAAATTCTTTTTTCAAAATGGCCCGCAAGGCTTCGTCATCTGTCCTGTATCCAAAGGTCATGATCACCACATAATGACCGGGCCCAGCCACTATAATATTTTCAAGAGCGGCAAAATTGTCGATGATATGTTTTTCATGCGCCGATCCGTTTTCCTGCATGGTCTTTAACCCCTTCCTGTCATCAAAAACAGATATGTAAAAATCCGTGGAAGACATAAGGTCAGAAAGAGCCAATGCACAATGACCTCCACCAATAATGGTCAATTTGTTTTTATATCCCGTTTTTTCAATATACTCCCACTGGTCTTCCTTTTCCTGAATAAAATGAAAATCTTTTGCAGGGATAGTATCTGAAAAATGAATGCTGCCCGGGGAAAGAGTCAAAGTTCCGTTCCGGCGCTTGCTAAGCGATGCTTTTAACGCTTTAATTTGTCCAATATCTTTTTCATGGGGAGCATATAATAATATAGTCTGCTCACCCGAACAGATCATGCCACTTTGATTTTTAGGCGCCGATTTATCGTGTATTTGTTTTTTGACATCTGTAGCCAGGGAACCCCATCCCGGATCCTTCAACTTCTCTTTGGCCATTTCTACAAACTTATGCTCCATGATTCCCCCACCGATAGAGCCCTCCATTTCTCCCTGTTCATTCACGGCCATAAAAAAACCCTGGCGGCCCGGGCTGCTGCCCGAACTTTCCAGTACATATAATAACATAACCGGGATTTTCTTCCGATGACTTTCCAGAATAAGCTCCCAGGTTTTTAATTGCTTTTTCATTTTGCCGGGGCGGCTACCCTGGATTTTGATTTCGCTTCTTGCAGGGGACCTGAATATAAACCCATCAATAATTTTTCCGGGGTCATCGGGGCATCGTAAGGAAGATTGGCCGAAGGGTTAAATGCTTTTACGGCATTGCGCAAAGCAAAGTATGCGCCGATGCCATACATCAATGGCGGTTCGCCGGTTGCTTTTGACCGGAAGACGGCAAGATTGTCTTTTGCAGTATCGAGAAAATGAATATTGATCTCTTTTGGAACCGAATAGATATCAGGCACTTTATAAGTAGACAATGCGTTTGAACGAAGCTTTCCTTCTTTATCATAGATCAGTTCTTCCACTGTCATCCAGCCAATGCCCTGCACAATGCCGCCTTCACACTGGCCCAGGTCCACGATCGGGTTCATGCTGCTTCCAAAATCATGCACCACTTTTACTGAATCAAATTCATAAATGCCCCTGAGACAATCGATGGTAACAGTAATGATCGCCGTTCCATAAACATGATAAGCAAAAGGATGTCCCTTTTCTTTGGTAAGATCAAAATGAATACCGGGTGGTGTATAGTGTGCGTGTTCGGAAAGGCTGACGCGGGCCGAATAAGTGGTGATCACCAGCTTTTCCCAATCCCAATCTGTTTTTTGACCTTTCAGATAAACCCATTCATTTTTTATGTCAATATCACTTTCTGCCGCACCCCATTCTTCAGCAGCAACTTTTTTAAGCCGGCTGAGAATTGCTAAACATGCCAACGCTGTTGCTTTTCCATTCAGGTCAGCAGCCGCGCTGGCAGCAGTGGGAGAAGTGTTGGCGATCCGCCAGGTATTGGCGGGATTGATCTTTACCCTTACATCGGTTACAGAAAATATTTGCGCAGCCACTTGTGCGATCTTTGTATTTACACCCTGCCCCATTTCTACAGCACCCGTACTTACGCCAATGCTCCCATCCGTATAAACGTGAACCAGCGAACGGCCCTGGTTCATTCTTGTTTTAGTAAATGAGATGCCAAAACAAATTGGCATCAGGGCTATTCCCTTTTTATATAATTTATTGGAGGCATTGAATGCGTCCACTCCCACTTTCAGTTTTTTGAAATCATACAGTTCATCAGCCTTGTTCCAACACTCATTGGCTTCGCTTTCTGCCTGTTGCCCGTAAGGAAATTCATCACCTGTTTGTAAAAGATTTTTCTTTTGGATCTCTGTTGCATCAATTCCCAATTCTTCCGCTGCTTTGGCGATGGCAGCTTCTATGACAAACATTCCCTGCGGTCCACCAAAACCACGGAAAGCTGTATTGGGTGGCAAGTGAGTGCGGCAACTGTAAGCTGTTGCCCTTACATGAGGAACAAAATAAGAATTGGTACAATGAAATAATGTCCTCTCTAACACGGCGGGTGAAAGATCAGCTGCGGCCCCGGCATTCTGGTAGAAACTGGCTTCATAAGCAAGGATCCGGAGGTCTTTACCAAGGCCGATCTTGAAATCAGAAGAATAAGGATGTCTTTTGCCCGTCATCTGCATGTCTTCCATGCGATGAAGACAATACTTTACAGGTTTTTTCAGGTGATAAACAGCCAATGCACACATGATGGCCCAGGTAGTTGCCTGATCTTCTTTTCCTCCAAACCCCCCGCCCAAACGCGTGGTATCAACTTCAACGCTATGCATTGGAATGCCCAATACTTTCGCGGTTGTTCTTTGGACAGCTGTCGGACCCTGGGTAGATGAAAAGATCCTGATACTATTGTTTTCAAGCGGCAGCGCATAAGCACCCTGCGTTTCGATATACAAATGCTCCTGGCCATTGGTATCCGCGCTTCCTTCAAATACATGTTCACATTCTTTCCATGCATTATCGACATTACCCAATTGGAAAGTACGGGGAGGAATGATCAATTCGTTTTTTGCATGGGCTTCTCTCGGATCGGTTATTACATGCAATGGCTCGATCCCGATCTTTATTTTTTTTACGGCAGCTCTTGCTATCTCCTCAGTTTCTGCCACTACCAACGCTACCGGCATTCCGCAAAAATGAACGTGATCGCTTGCCAGTAATTCTTCATCGGGAATAATGCCCCCGATCTGGTTTTCGCCTGGAATATCTTTATAAGTATAGATGGAAACGACGCCTGGAATTTTCCCGGCATCTGTAATGTCAAGAGATTTGATCTTACCATGTGCCAGTGGAGAACCAAAAACCGCAGCGAACAAGGTCCCGTTCTGCAATGTGATGTCATCCACATAAACAGATTCCCCTCTTACATGTGTATATGAATCGATATTCCTCATTTTTTTTGCCCCCATCCCCTAAAGGGGGCTTTATTTTTCCCCTTTAGGGGACAGGGGTTTTAACGGGCTAAATCAATAACATCCAGTTTTGGAAATAAAACCATAAAATGTGCTTTTATCAATTGTCCCAACAATAATGTTTTGTATTCCTTTGACCCTCTCGCATCGCTGATCGGTGATATCTCTGATCTCATGATCTCCAATGCGTCTGTTAATAGTTCAGGCGAAACTTTTTTACCGTTTAAAAAATGGCTTGTCTTTTCCAGGAACAAGGGCACAGGCCCCACGCCCCCGGCGGATATACCTGCGTTTTCCACCCGTTCACCGTTCATACGGAGACGGATAGCCGAATTCACACTCGCGATATCCAGGTGTGTGCGCTTGCTGACTTTTTCAAAATGAAAGAGGTCCTGGCTTGTGGGAAGCTCAAAGACGACCTGTTCAATGAATTCTCCCGGGTTCTTATCAAGGGTTTTATAGCCCTTATAAAGCTTTCTCAATGGCAATTCTCTTTTTTTCTTTCCCCGTCCGACGGTGTCCGATAATAGTAGTTGCGCATCCAGCGCCAGGAAGAAGATCGTAAAATCTCCAATGGGAGAAGCATTGATAAAGTTACCTGCGATGGTGGCCATATTGCGGATGGGAGTGGAAGAAACGAGTTTTGCATAACGCCCGAAAGCAGGAAAAGATTGGTTAATGATTGCTGACGACCTGAGATCGGAGACCGTTACGGAAGGGCCGAGGATACATTTATTCCCCTCTTTACGAATACCATTGAGTTCAGGCTGATCAAAAACGTACCGGGAAGAAGCACGTGTCATTTCATCATGTTTCTGAACATAAAGATCCGTTCCTCCCCCCACGATACCAGATATTGGAGAAGTGGG
>DATINK010000174.1:0-1618 GCA_035474355.1 Chitinophagaceae bacterium
GCGAATATTACCTCTATGCCCCCTGGCACGCGGTCACCATCCCCAATACAGTCGCGGAAACTTTCGTTATTTTCGGCTGGGCAGGTATCCTATTGAGGTTTGGCCTGGAAATATTTCTTTTCTTTTACACAAAAGTTTGGACCAATTATTTCAGGCTGTTGTTGTTCATTTTTATTTTTATTTTTCAATTTGCAGGCAGCTTTATTACCAATATCGCTGAATACATGATCTGGATACTGGCATTTACCAATGTGTTCAAACAATTTGACGTAAAAAATCACCCCGGGGAATTAAGAGCTTCGAGCATAGCGGCTTCATAATGATCGATGACAGATGGCCAATTAAATGTATTGCGGATCTTTTCCAGGTTCAGCGATCTGTTCAATTCCTTTACCTGCCTGTCTTCCGTCTTATTCAACAAGGCAGTAATGTCTTCTGCTTTTGAAAAATAAACTGCCTGGGCCTGCAGTATGTGCCGGTTAAATGGGTTGTCATGCGCAATGATATTACATCCGCAGGCCATTGCTTCCAGGAGGGAAGGGTTGGTGCCTCCTGCTGAATGACCATGAAAATAATAAGCGGCATGAAAGCGAAGGTTATTGAGTACCGCCGTATCAAAGATTCCGCCTGTAAAATGTATTCGTTCATTCCGGAAGTGCCGGCTAAGCCGCCTCCCGTATTTGTTTTTTGGATTCCCTACTACCAATAAAGGATCAGTGAGCGATGAAGCCAGGTAACCCCTGATGATCGGTTCAATATTGTTTTCCGGTTCCATCCTGGCTATGAGGATACTATAAGCTGATGGTTGAATACCGAATGGTTGGAGGCGGGAAGGATCAGGTTCGTTGAACGGTACAGCCCCATAGGGAATATACACTATCCTTTTATTATACTTTGAAGCAAGATGATCCTTTATTACGGGTGAATCAGCAATGAGCAGCCCGGCATGATTTGCAGCCAGCGATTCAGCGTGCAATAGAAAACGACGCGTCAGCCAGTTATATTTCGTTCGTTTCCATTCAAGCCCATCCATATTCACCAGGTGCATCATTTTTTTCGGCCATCGCCTGTGCCATACAGAGTCGCTCGTATAGCCCAGGTGCAGGAGAATATCGAAATCCCTTTTCCTTGCATCATTGATACAATGGAGATCATATAGAAACTGTCCCCAGGTACCGCTTATTGGTGAGTCCCGGCAATGAATGATCTGAACACCATTCCATTCCTTTTCTTTGTAAGTATGATGTTGAGGGTTATAAACGGAAACTTCGTGGTTTTTTTTTGCCAGGCCTGCTGAAAGATATTCTGCCAATTGCTCAAATCCTCCATATTGGTTAGGTATTCCTCTTGAGCCTAAGATGCCGATACGGATTGACCTCATTGGTTAAGTACTTTTTTATATGCATGTAACGTAACTGACGCAGCTTCCTCCCATGTATACCTCGTTATAATTTTTTCTGATAATTTTTCCGGGAGAGGACTTTGGGCGGCATTTTCAACAGCCTTGTATATGGAGCCAGGGTCTCCGGGATCGCAATAAAATGCGTCCTCGCCAAAATAATCCCGCGTGTATCCCTTATCTGTGATAACAATATTACAAAAAGAGGCTGCTGCTTCA
>DATINK010000175.1:0-7593 GCA_035474355.1 Chitinophagaceae bacterium
GCAAACACCTGCAAAACCATCTGCTATCACTGAACTTTTAAAACCATCACCCGGCATCAAAAATTTCTTAAGAACTGATCCCGAATAAGACTGGTAGATCTTTCTTAGACCCCGGCTCCCGGTGAGCAGCTTTCCCATTACATTTCGTTTTACCGGGATCGTAAAACAATCCAGCTCATGCGTCATCTTCCAGCCTAATTTATTCACCGCACCGTGATATGAATTTTGATTCGGGAATCCGAATACCAGTTTAATCCCGGATCCCTGGCATAATGCAAAAGTTTTATTCGATAGTTCTACAAACAGCCCTTTATAACGATGGCGGGGAGAAGTCATTGTGTCGGCCGACTGGGCCGCAAGCATGATCTTTTCAGTATATCCTACAAAACAGGGAATAACTCCGTAATAAGCCAGGGGCCGGTGCTCTTTATCATAGGCGAAATATCCCGTATACTTTAATCCCGTATAGCCGGTATCATATTTTTTTTGAAAATACGCGGCACCCGGTTTCCTGTTATACACTTCAGTATATAAAATTGAAAGATCAGGCAGGTTATCCGCTGAAAGCCTTTCGATGGAATATTCCTGGGTTCTTTCATCCATAATGCCCGGCAATATTTGCGTACATCTGGTTGACAGGAGAAATAAAGGGGTTAATGGTAAGTCTTGCTTTCAGGACTTTGTCCTCATTGATTCCTTGTGGGAGATCGGTTCCTAAGATCCTTGTAAAGCCTTTCTCTTTAGCTAACGCCAATACTTCAGTTGTAAATGTTCCATAGGGAAAAGCAAAAGCATTGATATTTTTCCCGGTAACCCTTTCCAGGAATTTTTTTGAGCGTTCCATTTCATCAGCGGCATGATGGGCGGGGATCTTTGCCAGATCGTTATGGTAATAACCATGAGACCCGATGGTCGCCCAGGGTGAAGCAGACAGGTTTTTGATCTCTTCTTCTGTCATTTGCAACCAATGTTCTGTTTCTATACTTTGTTTATTGAACCCGGCAAGTTCCAGGGCCCTCATCGCAGCTGCTTTTACTTCAAATCCTTTTAAGCGTAGTGTAGATACAAGTTCTTTTCTGTCCGGATCTGAGAGGTAACCTTCTTTTGCTGCCATCCGAATAAAATCATTCCAGAGAATATCATCACCCGCATCCCGGATCCCTGTGATGAAAAAACTGGCCGGAACCCTGTATTTCTCCAGTAAGGGTAAAACATACTGATAGTTATTCGCAAAACCGTCATCGAAGCTCAGGCAGATATTCATGCGATCCGGATCAGTTCTCCCCAAATAATAATCTTCCAGGGAAATAACGTTGAAATACTGTTTATAGAGTTTGATATGTTCTTCCAGCGTCTTGTTAGTCACAAAAAGGGTGCTGAACCGAAATGGATCACGCTGGCATACCCCATGATATAATACGATCCTCGAGCCTCTTGCTTTTTTAAATAAAGATGCTCCCAGGCCCAGCTGCCAGCCTGCATTTCTCCGGAAATTGGTAAGATTCCTTCCGAGCTTTGCCATCCGGGTCAACGAAACTGTCATTTTATTCGATTATAGCTTTCAGGATGTTCGTCTTTGCTGATTATTAGTTACCATGTTAAAAAAATTCCTGGATAAACTGAATGGCCTGCATTTCCAACAGGAATATCTATGTCTTGCCAAAGAGACAATGGAAAACCCCCTGCATGTCTATATTTCTGTCCAGGGAAAGGCCCTCCAGGACATTACCGAAACCCATGTTTTTGCAGGCTATAATCCCCTGGTTTTTATTCTGCCTTCCAACGACAAAATCCCGACCGATCCATTCCCTGCCACCCAGGTCATTTTTTCTCAGAACCCCCTGACACTAAACGAAGTTTACCGCGAAAAGGATGCCGTGGCCAAGCTGGATATGAAATGGGTAAAACGACTGGAAACCGGGCATTTTGTCTATGAAGGAATGAAAGGCCAGCACCATTTCCTTTCCAAATGGCATCAATTTGTGATCGGTTTTGAGAATCGTTTATTCAACAATAAACCAGGTAATATTTTTTTAAGAGGAAACCTTCTTCAACAAATTCAGATCGCCTATTCAGTTCCCCGGGTGATTTCATTAGTGACTTTGGGATCCGGAGACAAATTCAATGTATTTCCTACGGATCTGAATGGGGAATTAGATAATGATCATTACGTCATTTCTCTTCGTAAAAATGGTAAGGCATGTCAGCAGGCAGAGATGTATAAAAAGTTCACACTCTCACAAGTGCAGTCCAAAGCATATAAAATGGTTTATGCTTTAGGGAAAAATCATATGCAGGAACCCAGGCCCAAAGAAGATTGGATTCAATCTAAAATATTTTCACTGTTTCCCTATCCAGACCTGCCTGTTGACACGCTTCGGTACCGGGAGCTTGAAATCCTGAATTTTTCAGACCTGGGCATTCACCGGATCTTTCTTTGTAAAACGGGTCCTGTCGCCACCCTGGATGCTACCAGGGATACCCTTTCCCATATACATACTGCCTATGCCAGCTGGAGATTCAATAAGGGCTTGGGGGGCAACTATTTACTCCGTTAATCCGATTTAAAATGGGCGGCTGCACCATTTATGAAAAGGGTCCTTTTATTCAATCCCAGGAGCGGTAAATACAAACCAAGAATACCGAATTCTGTTCTCAGTATTGCCTCTTCTATTGAAGGATCATTTGACTATGTGATCGTGGATGGAAACCTGGAAACAGATCCCGCAGAAAAGATATTCCGCTATTTAGCAAACGGGGATTTTGGTTTTGTGGGTATGACCTGCATGCCGGGGCCTCAATTGAAACAGGCGATACCGATCTCGAAAAAGATCAGGGAACAATTTCCGGGAATCAGTATCATCTGGGGTGGGTATTTTCCTTCCAACCAATCCGGTGTCGTTCTGCGTTCCCGTTTTGTTGATTTCATTATCAATGGCCCGGGTGAAAAAAGTTTTCCGGCAATTTTACACGCCTTATCCAATCATACGCCCTATGAACTGATCCATAATCTTATCTATTTATCCGGAAACGAAGTGATCAAGACGCCGAAAGATGAATTATACGACCAGGACCTGTTGCCCGACCTCCCTTATGAAAAACTAAACAGCTTCTATCCGCTTAAATACTACCTGGGGAAATCCTACCTCGGAACAAAAACGATCGCTTATCATTCCAGTTTCGGTTGCCCTTTCAAATGTTCCTTTTGCGCGGTGGTGCCGATCTATAATGCGCGCTGGAAGGGAAAATCGGCGCACCTGATCTATCGCGACATCAAATACCTGAAAGAACAATATGGCGGAAACGCGATTGAATTTCATGATAATAATTTTTTTGTTTCTGAAAAACGAACCGTGGAATTCGCACAACTGATCAAACCGGAGAAAATGGTCTGGTGGGGTGAGGGCCGGATCGACACGATCGATAAATATGCTGACGATTCACTTGCCTTGATGAGGGAGAGCGGTTGCAAGATGATATTTTTTGGAGCCGAGACCGGTAACGATGAGATCTTAAAGAAAATGGATAAGGGTGGCACGCAAACTGCTGATGGGATCCGCAAATTCGCCGCCCGCATGGCCCGGTTTGATATCATACCGGAATATTCTTTTGTCCTGGGCACGCCTGCCGAAACTCCTGAAAAAGTGATGAAGCAGATCGACCAGGATATCGCTTTTATCAAAGAGATCAAACAGATCAACCCAAAGACAGAGATCATTATTTATATCTACAGCCCCGTACCCACAGAAGGATCTACGCTGTATGAAAAAGTTCTAGCCACGGGTTTCCGTTTCCCGGAGAAACTGGAAGATTGGATCAGTCCCCAGTGGGAATCATTCGACCTGAGGAAAAATCCATTGACACCCTGGTTAACGCCGGACATGGTGAATAAGATCAAAGATTTTGAAACGGTATTGAATGGTTACTATCCTACTGTTTCTGACCTGCGATTAAGCCGCCTGAAAAGGAAAGTAATAAGAATGATCGCCGGTCTGCGGTACAAAACAGGGATCTATTGGAAACCTTATGAATTGAAAGCCCTTCAATTATTCTGGAAATACCGACAGCCTGAGATTGAAGGATTTTAAAATACTACATGAGAGCAGCCATTAAATATGTCGTGGGGAAAACGTATAAGCCGGTACTGGCCCATTACCTTTCCCGTACTCGTTTCTATAACTACCCCGGAATCCGACTCGAAATCCCTCCCGATGTATTTCATCCGGCCTTTTTTTCAAGCACAAAGCTTTTATTGAATTATATAAAAACCCTGCCCTTACAAAACAGCTCCTTTTTGGAACCTGGCGCAGGAAGCGGACTGATCTCCTTCTATGCTGCTCAACGTGGTGCAAAAGTCACCGCCACGGATATCAATCCCATTGCGATTGAATATCTCAGGAAGAATGCTGAAAATAACCGGGTGGATATTAAGATCATCCCCTCCGACCTTTTTGAAAATATGAGCGCGGATGTATTTGATATCATCGCGATCAATCCTCCCTATTTTAAAAAAAAACCGGTTAACCCGATCGACTTTGCCTGGTATTGCGGAGAGCAGGGAGAATATTTTGAAAAATTGTTCAGGAGCCTGGGAAATTATATTCATGAAGGGTCGGTCATTCTCATGGTCCTTTGTAACGACTGTGATCTTGACATGATCAGGAAATACGCTGATGAAAACGGTTTTAGCATGGAATGCTTGTTAGTCAGGAAGAACTGGGTGGAAAGCAATTTCATATTTAGCATCAAAAAGAATATCGAAAGCAACTGAAATGACGATCGCATCTTCCCTATACCAGCGTTTAAAGCGTTACAGCAGTCCCCGCTCAGACCTGATCCATACATTACCCATTGTGATCCTGATGCCCCATAGCGCCTGCAATTGCCGCTGTGTAATGTGCGATATCTGGAAAGGGAATGGAAACCTTAAGCAACTGAGAGAAGAGGATATTTCAGGCCTGCTCTCCTCTTTAGAAAAACTGGGAACGGAGCAAATCCTGATGACCGGGGGTGAAGCTTTATTGAACCCGGCTTTTTTCAGTCTCTGCCGGATGCTGAAAACATTGAAGCTGAGGATCACCTTACTTTCCACCGGGCTTACACTTGATAAGCATGCTGTCGAGCTGGTCAAATCAGTTGATGACATCATTGTTTCTCTCGACGGCGATGAAAACGTTCATAACCGGATCAGGAATATTCCGAATGCTTTCGAAAAATTGAGCGCAGGCATCGGAGCCATAAGGAAAATTGCCCCCCGGTTTCCGATCACTGCCCGCTCGGTAATTCAACAAGCCAATTTCCGGGTATGGCCCTCGATCATTGACAGCGCGAAGCAAATGGGTTTGAACCAGGTCAGTTTTTTACCGGCAGATGTAAGCAGTCATGCTTTTAACAGGGAAGTATTATGGAGCGATCAGCGTCAACACGAAATATTGCCCGCAGAAACAGACCTGCCTGCATTAAGATCGATCCTGCGTAAAATGATAAAAGACTACCGGCTGGATTTTGAATCCCGCTTTATTGCTGAAAGCCCGGAGAAGCTGGGAAAAATATTTGAATACTATTCCGCTTGTTACGGCCATAACCCGTTTCCTTTCAAGAAATGCAATGCACCCTGGGTGTCGACGGTCGTGGAACCGGATGGAACGGTAAGACCCTGTTTTTTTCATCCGCCCATGGGAAATATCCGGCAGGAGTCTTTAGATAAAATAGTAAACCGGGAGGAAAATATCAGCTTCCGGAAAAACCTGGACACAGATAAGGACAGCACCTGCAAAAAATGCGTGTGCTACCTGCATCTCCGGCCGGGAACAAAACTGAATTAAATAATGAGCAGGATATTATTTACACATTCCTATTTCATGCGCTTTGATCCCAAGCAATGGGCGGCGGGCCAACCCTATCCACCATTGGGAACCATCCTGGCTGCATCGGTACTCCGGGAGAAAGGTCATCAAGTATCCTTATTCGATACCATGTTCGCTTATGGGCCTGAAGAAGCGATCCTTGCCCTTAAAAAAAATAAGCCCGCTTATTTCATTGTGTATGATGATGGATTCAATTATCTCACGAAGATGTGTCTTACCAATATGCGGGATGCCGCGTTCGAAATCATGAAATATGCTGCCTCCAGCAATTGCATCGTGATCATGGCCAGTTCTGATTCTAATGACCATTATGAAAAATACCTCGAGGAAGGAGCCGATTTTGTATTACTGGGTGAAGCTGAAAAAACGCTGGAAGAATTGATAGAAGCTTTAGAAAGGCCGGGTTCAGATCTGCTTTCCATTCCCGGGCTTGCGTTCCGGCAACAGGGTGCGGTGATCAAAACAGCCAGGAGAACTGTAATGCATGAATTGGATAATATTCCCCTGCCTGCCTGGGATCTTATCGACATGGATGCCTATCGAAAGACCTGGTTAAAACACCGGGGTTATTTTTCGCTCAATATGGCAACTACCAGGGGATGTCCTTTCAAATGTAACTGGTGTGCAAAACCGATCTATGGTAACCGCTATAATTCAAGATCGCCGGCAAACGTAGTTCGGGAATTGAAAATGCTGAAAGGCCAATATGCTTTTGACCATATCTGGTTCTGTGATGACATCTTCGGATTGAAACCGGGATGGGTTGCGGAATTTGCCGACCTGGTGGAAAAAGAAAACCTCGGTTTTAGTTTTAAGATCCAGGCGCGCGTGGACCTGATGATGCAGGAGAATTATATCATTGACCTGGCAAGGGCTGGCTGCCGCAATGTATGGATGGGAGCCGAAAGTGGTTCGCAGAAGATACTGGATGCGATGGATAAAGGAACACGCGTGGAACAGATCTTTGAAGCAACAAAACTTCTGAAGAAGAATGGGATCCATCCGTCATTTTTCATACAGTTCGGTTATCCCGGGGAAACCCGCGAAGACATCATGAAGACCATAGAAATGATCAATGCGTTATTACCCTATGAGATCGGTATTTCTGTCTCCTATCCCCTTCCCGGAACTGCTTTTTTTGAAAGCGTAAAATCCGAGCTCATCGAAAAGAAGAACTGGACGGATTCAGATGAACTGGCTTTGATGTTCCGCAATACTTATTCGCCCCCCTTCTATAAGCAATTATACCGGTATGTGCATGCCAATTACCGGAAGCACCTGGCGCTGGAATCCCTCCGCCGCTTATTCGGTAAAGAAGCATCCTTCAGCCTGAAGCGAATAAAAAAAGCGCTTTCCCTGTTTTATTATTCACCCGTCACCTGGCTGGCTCGTCAAAAATTACTTAAACTGGAACAACCCGCTTTATGAAAGAGATGTATGCAGGTATACAGGAACAGGTTGTTACAAAAGCTTTCGACAAACAATCGAAATCCTTTGACCAGCTTTATAGCCATGATGAGATCATCAGGTATAAACGGGAACGCGTGCGGGCACATGTGGAAAAATGGATGGTTCCAGGCTCAAACATCCTTGAATTGAATGCCGGTACGGGTGAGGACGCTGTTTATTTTGCAGGAAAGGGGCACCGGGTGCATGCAACCGATATCTCTGCTGCCATGCTGGAAAAGCTGGATGAAAAAAAAGAAGCGAATGGCCTGGGAAACAT
>DATINK010000176.1:0-8456 GCA_035474355.1 Chitinophagaceae bacterium
TTTAAAAGCAGCCTGGGCCCTGAGTAATTGACAAACCTCAACACCCGTTTTTTTGGGCATCATTACATCCAGCACCACCAGGTCGGGTCTAATGCGGCGTGCTTTTTCAAGTGCTTCATCACCATCCCTGGCTGTACTGACATCATAACCCTCGTTGGAAAGATTGTATTTCAGAATTTCCAGGATATCGGGTTCGTCGTCAGCGATGAGCACTTTGCGCGCCTTTGTATCCATGCAGCGGGAATTTTCGCAAACCTAACTGGAAATCGGGGTAGGGCGAAATGGGATTGGTTTGGTTCATAGAGACTTAATAATAACTTAATAATAAAGGTCCAGGCAGCAACTTGAAAGCACTCATTCCCGTCTAAACTAGTTGAAAATCGTAACTTTACACTCTCTATCCTTATGAGGGCATTGACGAAATACTTTATCTTATCAATATTCCTGCTGCCTTCCATCCTTCTTCGGGGGCAGAGCTCACCCTATATGGATACGGTTCGTATTCCAGTCAACTACCCCATACCCCTCAGCCGGCAGCGAAATCATGACCTGATCAACACGGAACAAAAAGCCATCATGGCTTCAGACGGTAAAGCCGACCTTAATTTTACCCCTACCAGCGATGAGGACATCAATTTCCTGCTGACCTATAATATTATCAGGAAAGTTGATATCATTCAATACTTAATTGAGACCGATAAGCAATTCGACCACCGGTTGAAAGTGAATTACCTGAAGGGGCTTGAGAATATCCTGAAATATTACAGGCTGGCCTGGCGGCTCCGGACAGATAAGAAGATAAACGCAACGGAGCTTCCCGATATTTTATTGGCTTACCAGGCCTGTGTGGCCAAAGACAGGAAGGGAGAATCCATTGAAGAGATCGTCGACAATCTTCCCTATGGGGCAGGAACGGTGATCGTTCATGCAGAGATCTTCGATAAGAACCCGGGTATTAAAATAAGCCGGCTTGCACTTATTCGAAAATATTGCGGCTTGCATCCCGAACAGATCTTTGCAACCCTGAAAGAAAATCCGGATGTCCCTTTTGCCGATAGCCTGGTAAAAACGGTTGCGAAAAAATATCCGCGCGCATTATATGATTACGCATCGGGTAGCAACAGATTTGCAAGCGTTATTCAGAATATCCGGGATGACAAGTTCGTCAGTTCCATCGCCTTCATGGCCAGCAGCCGGAGCGGGCAACAATATTTTCCCTTTCTTGACAATATTGTGAATGGGAAATTGAGTTTCCAGGATATCGATGCGGTGAAGGACGATTCCCTTTTATACTACAAGCTGCTGGTAAAAACCCAGGTGGAATATGTCCGGCGAGCCGTGAATAAGGATACGGCATATGAAATGAAAGCCCTGGCTGCGAAATTGGAAACCAAGGCGCAGACGGTGTTTGTCAATACGATCAATGGTCTTCATACGATGGATGCCGTCACCCGGTTTAAGATCATTCAACCCCTCGACGCAGCTGAATTATATTACCTGGCAGTAATGAGTGACGGGATCATTTATACTTCCAGTTTTGTGAAAGGTGTTTACCCGCTGATGATGAAAAAGATCAACCAGCGGGGGGATTCATTACTCATGATGCTGAATTTCGACAGGTACAGGAAGCTGATCAAGATGGCAGCAGGCTATAACACGCTGAGTAATTTCCTGTCCAGTTTTCCGAACCCTGAAGATGCGAATGGACTGATGCGCGCATTTGTGGCAAACCTCGAAAAATCAGAAGGACTGGAAGATGGTGTCGATGTGGCGGATTCTTATGCAAGCATCGCCGAGACGCTGAAACCGGTAGCCGATGAAATGCTCCGTAACATACAGGCAAACTATAAAAAAAACCTATCTCAGAAGAACCCGGAGCTCCGGAGAAAAGGATTGGCTATATATAATATCCTGAACAAGCTTTTTCTTTCTGCCGATACACTTAACAAGATCGATCTGACCAGGGAATTGGGTATACCGCCCGTTTATGAAGTTCCTTATACTGCCTTAGCGTATGATAGCGGTAAAGTGGCGGTACAACTTTTTATTTATGGAGACAGGGATGGCATCGGTGTCTTTCCCGGGTTGATCAGCATGTTTAAGAATGCAAACTGGAAAGTGGATGCTACCAATAAGCAATGGGTTTCGATCTCATCCGTTACCGGTAGTCCCGTTACATTATATATGAACCGTCCATTACCCGAAGAAACGAATGAAGATGCCCTGGCCCAGGCCGCACTTTGTACTTACCTGAAAGATAATAAGATCATCCCCACTGTAACGATCAACCGGGGGCATAGTTATAATGCTCCATATACGATCGAACAGATGTCACCGGCATCGAAGATCGTCTTCATGGGTTCCTGCGGCGGTTACCGGATGATAAATGATATCCTGGAGAAAGCTCCCGATGCCCATATCATTGGCACCAAGCAGATTGCGGATGCGCCGGTGAATAATCCATTCCTGAGACTGATCATGGAAAAACTCCGGCAGGGAAGTAATATTGAATGGATACCGTTCTGGATAGAACTGGATAAAATGGTAACCAACCAGATCTTCGAGGATTATGTCCCCCCGCACAAAAACCTCGGCGCACTTTTCATCAAAGCCTATAAAAAGGCCATGGCTGATGAAAGAGTAGTAGTTCAATAGGCAGACGGCCTGCGCTTCTGTGTTGTACCTTTGAATTTCTTCAACTTTCAAGATTGCCTGAACCTAAAAAAAAGTTTTTCGACTTTGCATTGCTCCGACGGGTGTTTCAGTATGCTGCGCCGTATAAACGCCGGTTTTATCTTTCTGTTGTCCTCGCGATCATTCTTGCATGTATTACCCCATTACGCCCGATCCTGATACAACTGACGGTCAATACATATATCGCTCACTCCATGGAACAAATGCTGATCCAGATCACTTTGCTACAGGTTGGACTGATCTTCATTGAAACCGGGATCCGCTTCTTATTTTCTTTTACCACATCATGGCTGGGTCAATCAGTTGTCAGGGATCTGCGAATAGCTACCTATAAAAAGATACTGGGTTTAAACCTTTCCCAGTTTGATACCACACCGATTGGTACATTGACAACAAGGACGATCAACGACATTGAATCGATCAATGATATTTTTTCAGATGGGCTGGTCCCCATCATCGCCGACCTGCTCTCTATTGTATGCGTATTAGGTGTTATGTTCAGCATAGATTTACGGCTCTCATTGATTGCGCTGATCCCCTTTCCAATTATTTTAATAGCCACCTATTATTTTAAAGAAAGTATCAATAAATCGTTTTTTAAGGTCAGGAATGCAGTGGCAAATCTGAATGCATTTGTTCAGGAACACCTGACGGGCATGCAGGTCCTGCAGGCATTTTCATCTGAAGAAAGAGAATATGGGAAATTCAGGAAGATCAATCGTGAACACCGCAATGCCAATATAAAGGCCATCTTCGCTTACTCAGTTTTTTTTCCCGTCGTAGAAATTGTATCAGCACTTTCTATAGGATTGATTGTATGGTCGTTAAACTATCATCAAAGTCAGCCGGGCACAATCGTTGCGTTCATTCTTTTCCTCCAACTGCTGTTTCGGCCACTGAGAGTGATCGCAGATAAATTCAATGTCCTCCAGATGGGGATCATTGCCAGTGAAAGAGTGTTTAAAGTGATCGATAACCCGGATTTTATCCCTGCATCCAATAAAGAAGCTTATCAACCTGCCGCTGCACTGAATGGGAAGATTGAATTTGATAAAGTTTCGTTTGCTTATACAGATGAACATTATGTACTGAAAGACCTGAATTTTAAAGTAGCGCCAGGCGAAACCATTGCGATTGTCGGGCACACGGGCAGTGGGAAGACAACAATCATCAGTTTGCTGAACAGGCTCTACCACATCCAAAAGGGAGCGATCCGGATCGATGATATAAATATTGAGCAGTATGACCTGGATAACCTGCGGAAGAATATCGGGGTCGTCTTGCAGGATGTTTTTCTTTTTTCAGGTTCCGTGATGGATAATATCACGCTTCGCAACCCGGAGATCCCCAGGGAAAAAGTCATTGAAGCTGCCCAACTCATCGACATGCATGATTTTATCATGCGTTTGCCAGGCGGGTATGATTATAATGTAATGGAAAGAGGCGCCACTTTGTCGATGGGACAACGACAATTGCTTTCATTCATCCGTGCATTATTATATAACCCGTCGATATTAATATTAGATGAAGCGACTTCATCCGTTGATACAGAAAGTGAAATAAGGATACAGCATGCCATTGATACATTGATCCGGGGCCGGACATCGATCGTGATCGCTCACCGTCTCTCCACGATCCGGAAAGCCAGTAAGATCATCGTTTTGGATAAGGGGGAGATAAAGGAGATGGGAACGCATGAGGAGTTGTTGGCAATGGAAGGTGCTTACTTTAAGTTATATCAGCTCCAATTTGATAAAAAGACTGCCTGATCAATTTGCAATAGGCAAGTGGTTTATAGCGAGCAACTTACCCATTGTTTAATACTCATTGCAAATTGCCAATTGCATATTGCCAATTGACGTCACGCCCTTATCTTTGCGCCAAATTTCGGAACGGCATGGTCCCAGGACGTCTCAAATCCTTATTGGTAGCGGCTTTCAGCCTTTTTTTCATGCTTTTTTGGGGACCCGGGTATTCCCAGCCAGGCGCTGGACACAATGAGCAAAAAGAGGGGGGACAATCCACCGGAAAACCCAAGAAATTATTTGATGCTACGGAGGTCATTTTCGGACATATCATGGACGCCCATGAGTTTCATTTCTTTTCCTATAAAGACGGGCAGGATAAAGAACATCATGTCACCATTCCCCTGCCGGTGATCCTCTATTCTCCGCAAAAGGGAGTTTCCTTTTTTTCCTCCGGAAAATTCCATCACGGAGAGCAGGCCCATAACGGTTATATACTGTTGACGGAGCAAAAGATCGAAGAGCTGAAACTGGATCCCAAGAAATACAATATTGGACAGGTAGTTGCGGTAAAAGACGACGGAGCAATTGATACTGGCGTAACAGTCTACGATATATCCCTGACGCGGAATGTAGTGCAGATGATCCTTGCCTTGTCGTTACTTGTCTGGATCATGTTATCCATTGCTAAAAAATACAGGAAGGGGGAAGGAGTACAGACTGCACCCCGGGGAATGCAGAATATGATGGAAACAGTGATTTCCTTTATCAAAGACGATGTAGCCAAACCCAATCTCGGCGACCGGTATTATAAATATTTACCTTACTTACTCACCGTATTTTTCTTTATTCTCATCAATAATATTTTCGGATTAATACCCGGGACGGCGAATGTAACCGGCAACATCACCTTTACGATGGTGCTGGCGTTGCTTTCTTTTATTGTGATCATGTTCAGCACCAACAGACATTACTGGGGACATATCTTCTGGCCTCCTGTTCCATTGGGTGTGAAGTTTATTCTTATACCGGTGGAGATCCTGGGAGTGTTCACCAAACCCTTTGCATTGATGATCCGGTTGTTCGCCAATATGGTGGCGGGACATATCCTGATTATCTGCCTGATCTCCATGATCTTTATTTTCGGGGCATTGAATAAAGCCGTCGGCTGGGGTTTTACACCCTTGTCGGTTGGATTTACCATATTCATCTATTTTATCGAAATACTCGTGGCCTTCCTGCAGGCGTATATATTTACTTTCCTGACAGCCGTTTTCATTGGCCAGGCGATGGAAGGAAGTCACCACGACAAGCACGAACACGTAGATGAAGTAATGATCTGAGTTTTTTTAACCATTATAAATTCACAATTATGGATCTGATGACTGTTTTTCTGAGCACGCCACTGGGTAATGCCGGTGGAGCTATCGGAGCAGGATTGGGTGCGATCGGTGCCGGTATTGGTATCGGTCAGATCGGTAAAGGTGCGGTGGAATCCATCGCCCGTCAGCCGGAAGCGCTCAATGATATCCGCAGCAACATGATCCTTACCGCCGCGTTGGTGGAAGGAGCTGCCCTGTTCGCGATCATTATTGGTCTGCTGGCCATGGTGCTTTAACCAGTACTGACTGCACCCAATGCACAGGGCGGAGGGTGCAGTCTAATTTTACCCCCTGCCCCCTAAAGGGGGGTAATCAGGTTGAATGATTGATTCGAAAAAAAGAAAAATTATTTATGCAACTATTAACTCCTGGTTTAGGATTGATCCTCTGGACGCTGGTAGCATTCGGTGTGGTCTTCTTCATCCTGAAAAAATTTGCTTATCCTTCGATCGTGGGGGGATTAAAAAAAAGAGAGCAAACCATTGCCGATTCTCTTTCAACTGCGGAGAGAGTAAGGAATGAAATGAGCCAGCTGAAAAGCGAGAATGAAGAATTGCTTGCAAAAGCAAGGGAAGAAAGATCCCTGATGCTGAAAGAAGCCAGGGAGATCAAAGACAAGATCATCAATGAAGCCCGGGACACTGCCAGGCTGGAAGCCAATAAGATCATAGCCGATACACAGGTGGTTATCGAAACACAGAAAATGGCGGCGATCACAGATGTGAAGAACCAGGTAGGCAAGCTGGTCATTGAGATCTCAGAAAAAATATTGCGCAGGGAATTAAAGGATAAAGCAGACCAGGAAAAACATGTCCGTGACCTCGTATCCGAAATGAAACTGAATTAACAGAGACAATGCCTAATCCACGTTTAGCAACAAGGTATGCCAAAGCACTGCTCGACCTGGCCATCGAAAAGAAGAGCCTGGAAGAAATTTTTGCAGATATGCAATGGCTGCAGGCCGTGTGCAAGGGAAGCCGTGAATTTGTAGGGGTGCTAAAGAGCCCGATCATCAAGAGCGATAAGAAGCAAAAGATCATTGAGGCGATCGCAAAAGGAAAAATAAGTGTCATCACCATGTCGTTCCTGGTGTTAATGGTGAAAAAAAACCGGGAAAATTACCTGCCGGAAGTGATCACGGCATTTATTCGCCAGTATAAAGAACATAAGAATATCTATATCGTAAAATTAGCTACCGCGTCCGCCCTTACGGAAGAAATGAAAGACGCTTTTTTGAAACAGATCAGGGCCACTTCGGATATGCAGCATATTGAATTGGAAACTACTGTTAATAAGGAGCTGATCGGTGGGTTTGTTTTACAGGCAGGAGACAAACTGGTGGATGCCAGCATTGCGTACGACCTGAAGATCATTGCCAAGCAATTCGAGAACAACGACTTTATCTATAAGATCAGATAATAATTAACAATCTTTCATTTATAATCTATAATCTTTAATTTTTCAAAATGCCCGACATTAAACCAGATGAAATATCCGCGATACTGCGGGAACAGCTGAGCAACTTTAACGCCGGCGCCGACATGGAGGAAGTGGGAACAGTATTACAGGTAGGTGATGGAATTGCCCGTGTATATGGATTAGATAATGTTCGATATGGTGAACTCGTTGAATTTGAAACAGGCGTCCGTGCGATCGCATTGAACCTGGAAGAAGATAATGTAGGCGTGGTATTGATGGGAGATAGCTCCAATATCCGCGAAGGCGGAAAAGTAAAACGTACAGGACAGATCGCATCCATCAAAGTAGGAGAAGGAATGGTGGGACGTGTTGTCAATACACTGGGAGAACCGATCGATGGACGCGGACCGATCAGTGGTGAGCGTTATGAAATGCCGCTGGAAAGAAAAGCACCCGGGGTAATTTTCCGCGAGCCGGTAAAAGAACCCTTGCAAACCGGTATCAAAGCCATCGATGCGATGATCCCCATCGGTCGTGGCCAGCGTGAATTGGTGATCGGTGACCGCCAGACAGGTAAGACCGCGATCTGTATCGATACGATCATCAACCAGAAAGAATTCTTCGATGCAGGGAAACCTGTTTATTGTATATATGTAGCGATCGGTCAGAAAGCTTCCACCATTGCGGGTGTGATGAAGACCTTACAGGATGCAGGGGCCATGGCGTATAGTGTTATCGTAGCAGCTTCTGCCAGCGATCCCGCTCCCTTACAATTCTATGCGCCGTTTGCCGGAGCTGCGATTGGAGAGTTTTTTCGTGATACGGGCCGGCCCGCATTGATCATCTATGACGATCTTTCAAAACAAGCCGTGGCCTATCGCGAAGTATCGCTTTTATTGCGCCGCCCGCCGGGACGTGAAGCTTACCCGGGTGATGTGTTCTATTTGCATAGCCGTTTACTTGAAAGAGCGGCCAAGATCATCGGGGATGATAAAGTGGCCAGGAATATGAATGATGTACCCGAATCTATCAAGCACCTGGTAAAGGGTGGGGGATCATTGACCGCCTTACCCATCATTGAAACACAGGCAGGTGACGTATCTGCTTATATTCCTACCAACGTGATCTCGATCACCGATGGCCAGATATTTCTCGAATCGGATCTGTTCAATTCCGGCGTCCGCCCCGCGATCAACGTGGGTAACTCGGTTTCCCG
>DATINK010000177.1:0-7744 GCA_035474355.1 Chitinophagaceae bacterium
GCGTGGCCCGCGCTCGCGGGCGCGAAGTTCGCGCGCGAGGACGGCGTCTGGCGCGAATGGCAGGCCGATCGCGGCGGCATGTATGTCTCGAGCGGCGCCACCGTCGGCATCGTCTGGCGCTCGCACCGCGACGCGCCCGAGCCCGACCTCTTCGCCATGGCGCAATAATTTTTTCGAAGTGGCCGGTGGGACAACATTTGTAACGGGTTCCTTTGACTGGGACGATATCGGCCGGGAAAACGGATCCGGGTTCATCTGGCATGTCAGTGCCGGTTTCCGTTACCAGCCTGCAGCAGGAGGATTTTTGTTCCGCGCCGGATTTTGCCCCTTATTCGCCGGGGGAGGTGGCATCATGTTTTACTATATTGGCGGCGGGATCGCCTTTTAAATGTAAAATGTAGAATGTAGAATGTAGAATGTAAAAGTGCGGTAGTTTCTGACTACATGCTTAAATTCTAAAGATGAAATATTAGACTCTTCCTGCTTAATACGGCCTTTCTGCTTTTAGTGAGATTCGATTTTTCCCCCTATATAAACTGATTTCAATTGTGTGTCATCTTTACTTTTACATTCTACATTCTACATTTTACATTCTACATTTCCTCAAGCTTCCTCATCAAATTCTTCTTCGTACCCCTTATTCTCCAGGTTCATCATGCTCCCGATAAGATCCTTGAATTCGATATTGCTTTCGAATACTTTTTTGCTGATCAGTGAATGGGCAGCAAGGCCATGTAATAAAAACTCCATCATCAAAGCGGCCTGTGATTCATTGGCCTGCCCGAAGTGTTTTTTGACCAGGGAATGCAGGCCATCTACTTTATAAAGCAGCTGGGTCTTGTCTTTATCAGCCGTATTGAATGAAATATTGATATGGTTTCCTTTGTCGAACCAATTGATGATGGAACGATACGGATTCTCTTCCTTCGGTGAGCCTTCGGCTTTCGGCCTTGCTCTTTTCTTCAATGTGTCAGGGTTGGGAAAATATTCCGCGAATAAACTACGGGTGGCTTTATCAACCAGGTTCATCGCTACCTGGTAAGGACCTTCCTGTTCGCCTTCATAGACCAGTTCAATTTTACCAGTAATAGATGGAATGATACCCACCAGGTCGCTGATCCATACCTGGGTTTGTTTTTCATTATTTATGATGGCCCTACGTTCAGCAGAACTGATCGCATTTTCAAAAGCAGAGATCGTAAGCCGGGCACTCACACCGCTTTTTTTATCGACGAATTCACTGGCACGCGCCTCAAAAGCCACTTGTTCGATCAATCTTTTCACCAGGTCGCTCACTTTTACTTTGGATTTTTGTTCTTCACTTACATCGGCTTCCTGGCTGGTGATCTCCAGTGCATGTTCCAGGGTCTTTGGATAATGGGTAAGGATCTGGCTTTCGATGCGGTCCTTTAATGGCGTGACAATGGCTCCCCGGTTGGTATAGTCTTCAGGGTTGGCAGTAAATACAAAAAGAATATCCAGGGGCAGTCTTAATTTAAAGCCTCTTATTTGCACATCCCCTTCTTCTAAAATGTTGAACAGCGCCACTTGTATTCTTGCCTGCAGGTCGGGTAATTCATTGATCACAAAAATTCCCCGGTTGCTTCTAGGTATGATGCCATAATGGATAACGCGCTCATCGGCAAAACTGAGTTTGAGATTGGCAGCTTTGATGGGATCTATATCCCCGATCAGGTCGGCGACGCTGACATCGGGCGTGGCGAGTTTTTCACCATACCTCTCACTCCGATGCACCCAATGAATAGGCGTTTCATCGCCATGAGCAGCAATTTGATCCACGGCGTATTTAGAAATAGGCCGGATCGGATCGTCGTTGATCTCGCTGCCGGAAATAACAGGAATATATTCATCCAGGAGCTCGATCATCAGCCTGGCCATCCGCGTTTTGGCCTGTCCGCGTAATCCCAGGAACAGAATATTATGTTTGCTGAGTATGGCCCGCTCCACATCGGGTATCACGCTGTCTTCATAGCCGACGATCTTGGGGAATGTAGTTTCCTTTGATCTGAGTCTTTCTATAAGATTTTGACGCAGCTCTTCTTTGATGCTGCGGGGTTGATAACCTGATTTTTTTAATTCTCCTAATGTTTGAATATTCTTCATAGTGTAAGTTAATTATTCGTTTCACTCTGCTAATTTGCTTTTTAGCCGGGAAGGCGGGAAGGCGGTAAGCGAAGAGTCATTTTATTCGAGGCAGATCCTTCTGATTCCATCTTTGATATAGGTTACATTAAAATTAATTATGAAGCCAACGTGTTTACCGGTCAGTTTTAATTGACTAAGTAATTGAGCTTCCCAAACAGGATTTACCAAGTCAAGAGCTTTTAATTCACAAATCACAAGTTCATCTACCAAAACATCCAGCCTCAATCCTTCATCGAAGGTCATTCCATCATAGTTAACAGGAAGAAATACTTGCCGACTGAAACGAATTAATTTTTTTGCCAGCTCGTGACAAAAACAAACTTCATAAACTTTCTCCAGCAAACCCGGACCTAATGCTTTGTGAACCCTGAAAGCACAATCCACTATCTGTTTGCAAATCCATTCTTCCTGTGTTGTGAGAGTATACATGTCTGGGTAATTGAGACTCTAATAAACCCAGACTTATTCTCAAAACAATGAGGAAATCATCAAATTATCAGCGTTTTTTCCTTCCCGTTTTCGAACTTTTAACATTTTCGAAGTTTTCTTCCCGCCTTCCCGTCTTCCCGGCAAATTTTAATAAACTGTTTTACGACGGCCGTTCTCAAAATCTTTAAAAATAAACGCCCCTAATTTATCCAGCGAAGCAAAGAATGCCTTGCCATTATTGGTTTCTGTGAATTCCTGTACAAACCGTTGGAGGTAAGGATCGGTAGCGATCATGAAAGTGGTGATCGGTATTTTTAATTTTTTGCATTGAGCCGCCAGGTTCATGCAACGATTGACCACTTTACGGTCAAGGCCGAAACTATTCTTATAATACCTTTTACCGATCTTCAGACAGGTGGGTTTCCCGTCGGTGATCATGAATATCTGTTTGTTCGGATTTTTTCTCCTGCGCAATATATCCATGGCCAATTCCAAACCAGCTACGGTATTGGTATGATAAGGTCCGACTTGCAAATAGGGGAGGTCCTTGACTTCTATTGGCCAGGCATCATTCCCGAATACGACAATATCCAGCGTATCCTTTGGATATTTTGTAGTGATCAGTTCACTCAACGCCATGGCTACTTTTTTGGCCGGGGTGATACGATCCTCACCATATAATATCATGGAGTGAGAGATATCGATCATCAGCACAGTAGAAGTCTGCGCTTTAAAATCCGTTTCGCGGATACTGAGATCATCTTCATGGATATGGAAACTGTCAATACCGTGATTGATCTGTGCATTGCGGATAGATTCAGTAAAATCGATCTGTTCCAGCATGTCTCCAAACCGGAAAGGCCTGCTTTCGGGATTGATCTCATCACCCTGTCCGGGTTTGAAACTGTGGTGATCGCCCTGCTTGGTCTTTTTGAGTTTACCGAAGATCTCTTCCAGGCTCCTTTTGCGTATACCCTGTTCGGTTTTTGGAGTGATTTTTATCTGGCCCTGTTGATTATCATCAGTGAGATAACCTTTTTCTTTCAGCTCGTCTATAAAATCTCCCATGCCATATTCATCGTCTGTGAGCTGGTACTGTTTATCCAGTTCATTCATCCATTGCATCGCTTCTCCTACATCACCGCTCGTAAAAGTGAGTAATTGCATTAGGATGTCCAGCAGTTGTTCAAATCTGCTCTTGGACTGGCTACGGGGGTCGAATTTTGCAAAGTGAAATCCTTTCATGGGATACACAATTTACTGAATTCAATTGTGGCCCCCTCTAAATCTCCCCCAAAGGGGGAGACTAATTTTTACTCCCCCTCCTTTGGAGGGGGTTGGGGGGAGGCTAATTCTCTATCTATTCGTATCCTTTTTGGGAACTGTATCATTCAATTTTAAAGTATCAGGTTTTAGTCCAGGTCCCGGTGTGACGGCAGGAGGAGCTTCAGGTTTTGCATACCCATATTTCCTTTCGATAGCATCCAGCACCACAAATAACCGGTCGCTGACAGGGTAATCGTAAGTGGCCATTGCCCCGAAAATTTCCGGACGGTCATCTCTCATATATTCATAATAGAGCTTTTGCTGGTTGAGATCCTGTCTCAGCGCAAATCGTATTTTATCTGCGAGTACAGAATCCCCGGCTTTACAAGCTGCTTCGAGGTAAACCATGGAAGCCTGGTTAAAAAAGCGGGTGGGCATGGCATAGGGGATATTTTCTGCAAGCATGCCTTCTTCACATTTTGCCAATAGCTTTTTGGCTTCTTCTTTTCTGCCTGCGTCTGCAAGATTACCCGCTGCTTCTGCAAATATTTCTCTCAGGCTAACAAGATGGCGACGGTTCTCTTCATCAAAATAGACTCCTTTTTTATCGGCGCCACCAAACTTATATTTCGTCATCAATGTATTGTAGATGGTACTCATATTGATATCACGGATCGCCGTGCCGCCAAGTCCTACTGTGCGTAAGGTTTCATGTGCGACCCAATTGCCTTCAGGATGCTAATTGGCCACGGGAATCAGGCGATAGGATAAACCATCTTTCCGCAGGTATTCACCAAAGCCTAATTCTGAGAACGGAGAAGTGAAATAGATCGGCCTTTTCCAATTGTTGGAAGCAATGATATTCAGGATGGCCAGGTCATTTCTTTGCATATAACTCTTGGGAATTTCAAACCTGATCTCCGGTACAACGATATCATCCGGGTTGACGGTTCCATTTTTCTTAACCAGCATCGTGTCAACCGGCACAGAGAATTTCTTGATCGGGTAAGTTTCAGGCCCCTTGTCTCTCTTGGTTTCCGGGTCCGGTGTGTATTTACCCAATACATTCTTCATAGCATCATACAAAGGATAATAGCGGTCCTGCGGAACCGTTCCCGGGTCAAAATACATGACCTCGCGGTTGCCACCTTCGATCTGTTCCGGGCTCCAGATCACGTCCACCGAATCGGCATCGTTGATCTTGTAGCGGAGCTGGTTGATATACCAATCGATTCCCAGCAAGCTATTATTGATGATGCGGATATCGGGTCGTACCCCTTCCACTTCCTGTGCATACCATAATGGATAAGTATCATTATCGCCGAAAGTAAAGATGATGGCATTGGGGGCACAACTTTCCAAATAATCTTTCGCAATATCGGGCGCCATCGTTTTCTTGCTGCGGTCATGATCATCCCATTCCTGGCGGGCCATAATGAATGGTATGACAGCGCAAATGATGAGGGCTGCGATATTCAATGATCGTCCATTCTGGCCTCCGGATGAAAGACTTCTGAACAAATAGGTCAATAAGGTCAGTGCTATGGCATACAGTGCCGTTGAATAAATAGATGTCATGACCACACCACCAAAACTATCGGTGATCGTACTTAATATGGAGATCAGGAAAGTGAGGATACCACCATATACCAGGGTATTCTGGAAGCTCATCTTATCGGCTTTTTCACGCGCCAGTCTCACCAGCGCCACCACACCGAGCCCGATCCATATCGCAAAAGCATAAAAAGAGCCCACATAAGCATAATCCCGTTCCCGTGGCTGATTGCCGGGTTGATTGAGATAAATAACGACGGCGATACCGGTAAAAAAGAAGAGCAGGAAATTCACGATCCAGTCTTTCCTGTTTTTCAGGAAATGATAGACACACCCGATGATACCGAGAATGAAAGGAAGCATGAATAGCTTGTTATGTGCCTTATTCTGTTTTAATGAATCAGGTAATTTATCCTGGTCGCCCAGTCTTTTATTATCTATAAATGGATAACCGGTGATCCAGTTGCCATCCCGTTTCGTACTGGTACCCTGGTTATCATTTTGTTTGCCGGAGAAATTCCACATGAAATAGCGCCAGTACATATAACTGAACTGGTAACTAAAAAACCAGTTGAAACTGTCACCGTAAGTGGGTTTTTTGATCGCGATCCTTTCTCCCGGAGAGAGAACCTGTCCCTGCCGGACCCTTATTGAATAATTGGGTTCAATATTATAGGTCTGTGTTTTTCCTTCCCGGTTCTGGGTTTGCACCACGCCTTCCCCGACACCCATTACCATACATAATTCAGGCGCTTCAATTTTCGGTATATCCAGCCATTCGATATAAGTATCAAAATGGCCCTGGTCATTGGTGCCATCCCATACACGCGGGAAAAATTGCTTATCCTCGCTTTTGTATTTATAGTTCTCCGCTTTACCGATCTCGATATACTTGTTCTTCCCTTTCACATACCGCATCTCCCCGTATTTTTTAACTGCGTAGCCTTTTTCATCACGCATCACATCAGCCAGGAAATGCTGGCCATAAAGCAGGGGAGCAGAGCCGTATTGTTCACGGCTCAGGTAGTAAACGAGATTAACAGGGTTATTCACGTCATTCATGTCAATGGCCGGGTTCGCGTTGGAGCGGATCAGGCAGGTGAAATAGAGGCAATAGCCTAGCATCATGAAGGCGAAAGACCAAAGCGAGAGTTTCAGGATCTTCAGCCCGGAAGGGTTGAAATAATAACCGGCCAGGGCGCCGATACCCCCGATCAGCATGAATTTTAATATTTGCAGTCCCACCGATCCTGTCGTGGTGAAAAAAGGAAGTGTAAATAATGAAAGGAAGATGATGAACCAGATCATCATGTTTTTCCTGGTTGCCGTTTTTTCATTGAAACGAATGGCCCAGGCAAGCACTACGGCCAGGGCAATAAAATAAAATGCAAAACCCGAGAAGAAGGGTAACCCGATCGAATTCACGAAAAATACGTCGAACAGGCCGGCTGATTTCATGGAATATTGTATAACGCCCAGCTGTACGATACCCGTAACAATACAACCGATCAGGAATGCGGTAATGATATTGCGCAGGGATTTATATTTCATATAGATCCTGATAAGCGCAATCACGATGGCTGCAACAGCAATGAACATGGCAAATCCCGTTAGATCCTTTTCCTTGTTCTTCGCACTGATCACTACCATCAGCAGGACAAGCGGGATCGCGATGATCGCATCCCATTGTATTACTTTATCTTTTTTAAATTTTGTAAAATCCGCCTGGGTGGCGTCCTGCTTAAAATTCCTGCGGAAGAAGTAGATCATGACAATGGCAGGAATGACCAGGAGGTTGAGTAAGTGTACGCCAATGGAGAGACCCATCATAAAGAAAAGAAATACTACCCAACGATCAGCCCTTGCTTTGGCTGCGGGGTCAACGCCGGCACGTTCATCGGCGTGTTCCCATTTCAACATCCCCCAGAATACGAGTGCAGTAAAAAAAGAAGAGAGCGCATACACTTCACCTTCCACTGCGCTGAACCAGAATGAATCGGAAAATGTATAAACCAATCCGCCGATAACCCCGGCGCTCATGACTGTGAAAAGTTGATTGCCTGAAAGTTCTTCGCCGGCTTTTACAAACATTTTACGGGCAAAATGCGTGATGCTCCAGAAAATAAAAAGGATCGTTGCCGCGCTGGCCAGGGCACTCATGAAATTCACTGCACTTGCCGCGGTGGTTCCTTTATCGCCAAAAAGTATAATGAAAAAGCGACCCAGGATCGTAAAGGTGGGCGCACCGGGAGGGTGGGGCAATTGCATTTTATCCGCACTGGAGATAAATTCCCCGCAATCCCAGAGGCTACCCCTGGCTTCACGTGTC
>DATINK010000178.1:0-7412 GCA_035474355.1 Chitinophagaceae bacterium
CAGTACACATGCCCCCCAATACCTCCCGCTCTTTCCGAGGACTGAAACCTGAACGAAGCAAAGTCATGCTGAAGATTCCAGATGAAAACGGGAGAAATTACGACCAGGAAAATAATAATAGCCAGCCCAAACCAGGGAGAGATCAGCTTTTTCCGGTATCGGTCTGAAAAAAGAAGGAAGAAAATAAGTCCCACGGGTAAAAAAATGGCTGAGTACTTACTGTCAAATGCAATCCCCATCCAAAAGCCCGCCCATAGCCATGCGAAATTTTTTTCTTTGAACAGGGCTTTGTGCAAAAAAAGTAAACTCAGGGTCCAGAAGAGCAATAAGGGCGTATCCGGCGTACTGACCAATGATATGATCGAGATCATGACTGTTGAAAACAATAACAGGATCGCTTTTCGTGCGCGGGCAGGCCCCATCATGTTCCTGGCCAGCCGGTAAAAGAAATAAAGGGTCAGGAAAGTGACAACTGTATTCGCCAGTTTGATCGCAAATACATTTTTTCCAAAAATGCTGACGAAGACCTTCAGTATATAAGCGATCATCGGCGGATGATCAAAATAAGAGAGTGCCGGATGCTCGCTGTACATAAAATAATAAGCGTCCTGTGGCATGGGACCCATACAACCCACCAGGACCAAGCGGATCAGCAGGATAATGATAATAGTAATGGAGATAAAATCCCTGGATCTTCCCTTCGTATTCGTCATTAAATGGTTGGCGGCGATAGAGGTCATAGTTGGTCTTTCGTAAGTTCCCTGTTACTGCTAAAGATATTCATTAGCCCGTAACTTTGCAGGATGGCAGAGGATCTTGAAATCATCAGCGGCAATAAAATTGATCAGTATGAATCCCTGGTACCCCAGGTAAGGGCGTTACTGGATGGCGAAACCGACCTGGTGGCAAACATGGCAAATATTTCAGCAGCCCTGAAAGAACAATTCGGCTGGCTATGGGTGGGGTTTTATCTTGTGAAGGGCAATGAATTAGTGCTGGGACCCTTCCAGGGCCCGGTGGCATGTATCCGGATACAAAAAGGCCGGGGTGTTTGCGGAACCAGCTGGGCGAAGGAAAAAACGCTGATCGTTCCGGATGTAGAAAAATTTCCAGGGCATATAGCCTGCAGCAGTCTTTCCCGCTCAGAGATCGTTATTCCTATCATCCGAAATGGAAAAGTAGTAGCCGTCCTGGATGTTGATAGTAAAGAATATGACCAGTTTGATCAGGTAGATGAAACATACCTGCAGAAAATACTCGACCTGCTTAGCTTCGACACACTCAGCTACTATTAATTTTCCTGCAAAAGTCCCTCGATAACCCCTTCAAACTTTTGTTTGTAAGCAACAAAGTGTTCCCCGGTACCCGGACCGTTAAAATCAGTGTCGATCCTTCTGACCTTTCCTTTTTTATCGATGATGATGGATGATGGGAACATTTTGATGGGGGTAAGTTGCGGTAAAGTCTTTTCCGTACGCATGGAATCGCTCACCGAAACACCCGTGATCAGCATCGGGTATTGGATGCTGAATGCCTGCTGAAACCTTCTCAGTGTTTTCTTGGAACGTTCCAGGTCGGTGCTGTATTCGTAAGCCAGGGAAATGATCTCTATTCCCCGGGCATGATTCTTCGCATAATATTCACTCAGGAAGGCTGTTTCATCCATACAATTCGGGCACCAGCTTCCCATCAGTTGAACGACAACCACTTTATTCTTATAACGATCATCATTGATAGAAACCGGCTTGCCATCCAGGTCATTGAATGTAAAATTTAAACTTTCTTCCCCCGGGCGCAGGTACATGGCTGAAGCATCTGATGGAACAGCAGCCTTATCATTTCTCCTGGCTGTCCAATTTTGTTTGAACCGGGCCCCGGAATAATACCAACCACCTGTAAGCGTTGCCGAGTCAGCGATCCTTGCCAGGAAAGAAAACGCGTGGCTGCCATCAAAAGTAGACAGGAATAAAGAGTCGTTTCTAACAACACCTTCGAGATAACGATAGTCACCACTGGTGGTCATGAAAGTGCCCGTAAGTTTATTACCATCCTGTTTGAATTCTGCTACCGCAGTATCATAGATCTTTCCATCCTGGAAAAGCACGGCCCATCTTCCCGTAATATTTTTATTGAGTTCATTCCCGGAAGCAAATCTTGTATTTCCCGGCTGGGCGGTGAAACCGATCACAACAGGGTTAGAAGAACTACCCCGGATCCATTTGCCATTTAATCTGTTCTTTTCGAATTTTACGCGGAATTGAGATTCAAATACCGGCATCTGTATGATCAATGAATCGCCCTGTGTGACGATATCGGTAACCGAAATTCTTTCCGTGCCGTTATGAATGATCCAGGTGGATTTCCCCTCCTGCAATTTCCATTCAAAATTAAAGACGATGAGGTGCTCGTCATCCCGGTGCAGCTGGGCCCGCCACATCCCCTGTTGGGCAGCAGCGCTGAAGCTGATAAAAGCAACCAGGAAGGTTAGTAATTTCCGCATGGCAAATGAATTATATATCATAATAATACAAAGGTAAAGATTAATCTCACGGCATAACGGTTGCATCCGGAAAAGCGGGAATCCCCCGGAACCGGACAGATAAAATAATCTTTAACTTGGAGCATGTTAAAAACCCTTGATATTACGGTAAGTGGACGGGTCCAGGGTGTTTTTTTCAGGCAAAGCACCCGCGAAAAAGCCAATGCGCTGGGATTAAAAGGAAAGGTCATGAATCTTGAAGACGGGAATCTCCGGATCATCGTAAGCGGTGAAATTGAAAAGCTGGACCAATTGGCAACATGGTGCAAAAAAGGGCCTCCTAAAGCAAAAGTTAGTTCGGTACAACAGGTTGAAATCCCTTTTATAGAATTTGATTCATTCAGGATTGAAAGAAACTAATATTATTTTATTATGAGTAAATGGATTTGGGCCTTGCTCCTTGTAAATAGCACCTCTCTGTTAGCGCAAACCGATCCTGCCGCGACCCGGGTTTGGACACCGGTACCGCCTGTTATTATACCGGGTAATAACTCTTCAGATCCCCCATCGGATGCGATCATTATTTTAAGTAAAAAAAAGCATGGTGATTGGGTGAACGCTGATGGACAACCTTCAAAATGGAAGACCGAAAAGGGGGTCATGACTGTGGTGCCTGGAACCGGCGATATTAAAACGGTTCAAAAATTCGGAAGCTGCCAGCTCCATATTGAATGGAGAGTGCCCAGGGATGTAGAAGGGGAAGGGCAAAATCGCGGGAATAGTGGTGTTTACTTAATGGACAGGTATGAAGTACAGGTGTTAGACAATTACAAGAATGTAACCTACAGCAATGGTATGGCAGGTAGCATTTACAAGCAACATATTCCACTCGTGAATGTTTGTCGCCCACCCGGGGAATGGCAGTCTTATGATATCATTTTCACAGCCCCGGTTTTTAGCAGTGATACGACTGTTCAGGCGCCTGCGAAATTCACTGTCTTTCAAAATGGTGTGCTCATACAAAATGACGTCGTTTTAAAAGGGCTAACGGTTGATGCGGGTCAGCCTCACTATCGAAGGCATGCAGATAAGGAACCATTGAAATTGCAGGACCATGAATTCCGTATCAGTTATCGCAACATCTGGATAAGAGAACTCTGAATTCAGGAGCGGAGATTTTCAAACATATCTTTTGTCATGGCTGCCAGGTTGAATTCCTCCTTCCATCCCCAATCCTTGCGTGCAACCTGGTCATCGATGCTTTGGGGCCAGCTTTCAGCGATCTTTTGACGATAATCGGGTTTATAGGCGATCTTAAATTCAGGAATATGTTTTTTGATCACTTCGGAGATCTCTTTTGGTGAAAAACTCATGGAAGAGACGTTATAAGATGTTCGTATATGAATTTTGTCCGCATCGGCTTCCATTAATTCAATCGTAGCCCTGATGGCATCCGGCATATACATCATGGGGAGATAAGTATCGGCGTCCAGGAAGGAAGTATATTTTTTGTGTTCGAGCGCTTCGTGAAAAATTTCGATCGCGTAATCGGTGGTGCCCCCGCCGGGCGCGGATTTGTAACTGATCAAACCCGGGTAACGGATACTCCTGACATCCACCCCAAAGCGATGGAAATAATAATTGCACCAGAATTCTCCTGCATATTTACTGATGCCATATACCGTGGTAGGTTCAATAATTGTTTGTTGCGGGCAATTTTTCCTGGGAGAAGTGGGTCCGAATACAGCGATCGAAGAAGGCCAGTAAATTTTTTTCAGTTTTTCTTCATGGGCGATCTCAAGGACATTCAATAAACCCTGCATGTTGAGGTGCCAGGCCAGGTTGGGGTTTTTTTCTCCGGTGGCCGATAAGATCGCAGCCAAATGATAGATCTGTGTGATATTCTGGCGGATCACCTGCACGTGAAGCATTTCCTTATTCATCACATCAATACTGACATAAGGGCCGCTGCCTTTCAATAGTTCATTCTCTTCCCTCAGGTCAGAAGCGATCACATTACTTCCTCCATACATTTGCCGCAAAGCCATCGTCAACTCCACTCCGATCTGTCCTGAAGCTCCTATAACAAGTATTTTGTCTTTCCCCATAAACTATCTTTTTTTGCCCCCATCCCCTAAAGGGGAGTATTGAAATCTGTCAACAATTGCCATCTATTATCAACTATCAGTTATCAGTTATCATCTATTGGACGCAATAATACGTAAAACCTTATCAATGTCTTCCGGCGTCTCAATACAATAACTTTCCTTATCCGTGATCGCACATTTGATCCTGTATCCATGCTCTAACCATCTTAACTGCTCAAGAGATTCGGCCCTCTCAAGCAATGAAACAGGAAGCTTTGTTATCTTTTCCAAAATATCTGAACGATATGCATACAGTCCCACATGATAATAATAAGTATGATTTTCTAACCAGTTCTTCATATCAACCCCCCGCAAATAAGGAATGGGCTGCCTGCTGAAATAAAGAGCTTCCCCTTTTTTATCTATTACCACTTTTACTTCTCCCGGGTCCGTCAGCATTTCTTTTCTCCTGATCACCCCGATAAGTGTAGCCAGTTCTGTGTTTCCATCTTTCAGTAACCCTGTTAACAGATCTATTTGAGCAGGATCGATGAAGGGTTCGTCCCCCTGCACATTGATCACATACTGATAATGATGGCCCAATAACCCTAAGGCTTCATAACACCGGTCGGTGCCCGAAATATGACCCCCGGATGTAATGACCACTTCTCCACCGAATGACCTGACATGTTCCGCGATCCTGTTATCGTCAGTAGCCACCACTACCCTTTCAATCGATCTTGCTTTTTTAGCCTGGTGATAAACGCGGCTGATCATGGATTCGCCCCTGATCTCTGCCAATGGTTTTCCGGGAAAGCGTGTGGAATTGAAACGGGCTGGTATGATCGCTGCAATCATAGTTCGGTAACTTCTTTAAACCCGGGTGTATCGGCAGTAAAGAAACGGGTAGCCACCTGGTTGCGCTGACTCAGGTATTGCTGATAAGTATCTGTAAATTCTATTCGATGACGGATGGTCTCATCATAATGCCCGCCTACAGTCATTAATAATTCTGTGGATTCACGAACAGCATGTTCACGGCCGCTATGATGTGTTACATAATCCACCAATTCGTTACGAATGGCATAATCTACCAGTAAGGAAGTGGATGCATGGGGAACCATGATCCGTATTCCTGCTGAACCAGCAACAGAAAGATCCAGCACATCATCAAATACAAATGCAACCTGCTCAAGTTCCAGCTGGTAACGCGCACAAATATGCCGGACTGCATCGATCTTATTTTTAATACTGAAATATACATCCTGGAAATGTTCCCTTTTTGCCAGGGAGAAAGCGGCGGAATTCTTTTCGCCGGATAAAATGGCCAGTACCGGTTGAGTCGATTTTCGAAGAAAATGATTGAAGCGAAGCAGGTTGATCCCCATGGAATCCGGTTCACTGAAAGGACTTGAACCATTTTCATTTTTATAACCATCATTAAAAACACCATCCCAGTCAAACAGGTAGGCCCTGATCTTGCTGAGTCTTTTACCAAATTGCAATGGATCGGTGATAAACTTACCCTGTAATTCGGGTGATGGGGTATTTTTCTGTTGTGCCATTGATTAGCGGTCGGGTGAAATGATCGTCATTCCTCCTGCAGGTCCTGGATATCCAGCATGCCCACGGGTTTGCCATTCTCTGTCACCAGGATCGTGTCGACGCTGGTTTTTTTAAATAAGGCAGCCGCCTCATTCAGTAATGCATCTGCATCTATGCTCACCGGCGTTTTATAAAGCAGGTCATTCAATTTTCTGTCGAGGATATGTTCGCCCTCTTTTTGCAGCAACCTGCGGAGGTCCCCGTCAGTAAATACGCCCTTTAAACTTCCATCTGCGTTGGTGACCGTGATCGTTCCAAATCCAAATTCAGTCATTTTAATAATAGCGTCTTTCAGCTTACTGGAAGAAGCTACTATGGGATTGGCAGCCCTGATCGCATCTTTCACCCTGATCGTCATGAGCCGGGTATCCCGGACAAACTGTTCGGTGCCGACCGTCGTAAAATTATTATCCGTGAGGGAACGAAGTATTTTAAGAGGGATCGTAATGGTATGCACACCTATGTTAATGGCGTTACGGACGTGTTCGTTATTGCGGACCGAACTGAACATGATCTTGGTATTGTATCCATAATAGTTCACAGCCTCTACACATTGTTCAACAACGGAAAGTGCATCATGACCCTGGTCCTGCAATCTTCCTACCAGCGGACATACATAAGTAGCCCCCGCATGCATAGCCATATAAGCTTGTTGCAATGTATACACCAGGTGAACGTTGACCAGCATGCCTGCATCTCGTAACATTTTACAGGCCCGCACGCCTTCCAGTGAAACGGGGATCTTAAATACAGTTTTTGCAGGATCCAGCCCCAGCGCCAGTTGACGCTTCGCTTCTTTCATGATCTCTTCTGCCGTATTGCCCAATGCTTCTATTTGAAGAACGGGCACCATCTTCGAAAGTTTGAGGATCGTGCTGTCAATATCAGTAATGCCTTCCCGCTGCATGAACGTAGGCGTAGTAGTTAATCCGTCCAGGAAACCCAGGCGGAAACCTTCTTCGATCTCTTTCATGTTAGCGGAATCCAGGTAAAGTTCCATATGATTCAGAGGTTACAATTCAAATGTAAACAAGCTTTAGGGATTACGGTATTTTACCTCAACATTATGCAATTCGATCAGGGGTTTCAGGAATTCCTCCAGGTCGGATACATTCAGTTGACTGGCCGCATCACATAAAGCTTTTGAGGGATCGGGATGTGTTTCAATAAAAATTCCATCAACACCGGAAGCCACGCCTGCCCTCCCCAGCACCGGTAGAAATTCACGCGCCCCACCTTTT
>DATINK010000179.1:0-3415 GCA_035474355.1 Chitinophagaceae bacterium
GTATAGATCATTTTCTTTCCATCCGGGGAAAGGGTGCCTTCTGCGTCATATCCTTTTGAATGGGTAAGTTGTTTAATGATCTTTCCATCCAGGTCGGACATGAAAATGTCGTAACTATCATACAAAGGCCAGATGTATTTATTCCCGTACTTCGCGCGGTCGGGTACAGGCGGACAGGTATCGGCTGCAAGATGAGTAGATGCATAAATAATATGCTGGCCATCTTTGGTAAAAAAGGGACAGGTTGTCCTTCCCTTACCAGAACTGATCATTTTAAATGCAAACTTTTCATTTGGGTTTTCCGGTACTTTCCCAATAAATACCTGGTCGCATTGTAATCCTTCTTTCTTATTGGTTCGCTGAAAAACAATCCATTTGCTGTCGTAACTCCAGTAAGCTTCTGCATTATCGCCCCCAAATGTCAGTTGCTGTACATTTTTAAAATGTTTTTCTTCAGCAAATTGAATGGAGTCTTTGGCGGAAGATGGATCGGTCTTGTCGGCAGATGCTGTCTTCTTTCCCTTACAGGAGACAAATACAAGCACCGTTGAAATAAGAAGTGAAGCAGCGATAAGTTTTTTCATATTCATTCGTTTTTACCTGGGGCGCAAAGTTATTTGCGCAACCTTTCAACTTTGTCAGTTACTTGTCATTCCCAAAGGGTTAAAATCTGTTAGTTTTGTCCCTAACTGGTGATCTTCTTATGGGCCGATACTCAAAATTAATGATCGTTCTTCTTACCGCTTGGCTGGTATTGGGCTGTTCCTGCAAGAACCGGAAAAATGAATCAGCCTACAGTGAAATTTTGTCCAAACCTGCTTTTTCAGCCCTGACCGATAGCATCCGGCTTTCCCCCGATAATGATGATCTGTATTTCCGCAGGGCGATACAGCTCAACCTGAATAATTATCCTGAGCCGGCCCTGGTGGACTTTAAAAAAGCATGGTCGCTGAAAAGAGATGAACGGTATGCGCTAGGGATCAGCCGGCTCTTGCTGGATAAAAACCCCGATTCATCACTGCGTTTCCTCAACCAGGCTTTACATGAATTACCCAACAGTTTCCTGCTCCAGCTTATTATGGTAAGAGCGTATGATGCGGCAGGTGATACCACGAAAGCTTTAGCAACCTGCGATCGCATCCTCGGCCAGTTTCCTGACCAGGTGGATATATTAAAAATGAAAGCAGGGTTTCTTTCAGGCCGGGGTGACAGGGCAGGGGCGATCCTTGCATTGGAACGCGCTTATCATTTTATACCCAATGACCCGGAGTTGACCGAAACCCTGGTGTCAGCATATGCCGAATCTAAAAACATAAAACTTTTGCGCGTTTGCGACTCACTGATCAGGAAGGATTCCCTTCACCAGAACGCAGCACCCTATTATTATAAAGGTGTTTATTATTCTAATACCGGGGACAATACAACAGCCCTTTCATTATTTGACCAGGCCATCCAGCATGACTATAATTATTTAACTGCTTATATCGAAAAAGGCAGGATACTTTTTGAACAGAAAAAGATCAACGAGGCATTGAAAGTTTTTCAATTGGCGAATACGATCAGGGCGAGTTTCCCCGACCCCTATTACTGGATCGGGAAATGCCAGGAAGCCATGGGGCAAAAAGAAGAAGCCCGGTTGAATTACGAACGTGCCTATTCCCTTGACAAGACTTTTATCCTGGCCAAGCAGGCAGCGGATAAATTGAAATAGGATTATCTTGCCTCGCAAATATCCCTGATGCCCATTATTGCTCCCTCCCTGCTGAGCGCTGATTTCCTGAAACTTGAAGATGAATGCAACATGCTGAATGAAAGTTTGGCGGATTGGTATCATCTGGATGTAATGGATGGCGTTTTTGTTCCCAATATCAGTTTCGGTCCTATGATCATACAGTTTTTCCGCAAGGCCACGCGCAAACCCTGTGATGTCCACCTGATGATCGTTGAACCCGCGCGATACGCCGAAGCTTTTAAAAATGCCGGCGCCGATCACCTTACGGTGCATATAGAAGCCTGTCCTCAGCTCGACAAGGATATTGAACAGATCAAATCACTGGGCATGAAAGCAGGTGTGGCGATCAGTCCCGGAACACCTGTATCTGCATTAAACGATCATCTGCATCATATCGATTTAGTTTGCATGATGAGTGTACATCCCGGGTATGGCGGTCAAAAGTATATTCCGGAAACGATGAATAAGATCAAACAATTAAGGGCGATGATCGATGAAAAAAAACTGAATGTTCTCATTGAAATTGATGGTGGCGTTACACTTGAAAATGCGGCATCGATCCTGGAAGCCGGCGCAGATGTACTCGTTGCCGGGAATACGGTATTCAAATCGCCCAACCCTGCGGAAATGATCAGGAACTTAAAAAAACTCTGAAGGTTTTTTGTATCTTGAACTGAATTCACTTATGAAAATCCACTTCCGCCAGGCGTTCCCGCTCTCTATTACCTTTTTTATCATCCTCTTATTCAGCGGAACTGCCATGTACGCGCAAAAAAAATCAGCCTGGGTATCGGGAAAGGTGGTGGATGAAAATGAAAATCCTCTTTCACGTGTTTCCATTGTCATCCTGGGAAAATCCGCAGGCATTACCACCAATGATTCCGGAACATTCAGGATAAAAGTGCCGGCTGATAAAGCCTTTGCCATCGTATTCAGTTATACAGGCCGTAAAACAGAACAAAGGAATTTCCTGATGAATGAGAATGAGGAAGAATCGATCGTGGTGAGAATGGAAAGCGGTACGATGGTATTGCCCGAAGTGATACTGATGGACCAACGGGACAGAAGAGAAACAGGATTGATCCGTCCTAACCCGAAATCTGTATTGAATCTTCCTTCCGTGCTCACCGGCGTGGAAAGCCTGATCAAGATATTCGTGGGGTCGAACAATGAATTAACCTCTCAATATTCGGTCAGGGGTGGCAGTTATGATGAGAACCTGATCTACGTAAACGACTTTGAAGTCTTTCGTCCTTATTTAGTAAGAAGCGGTCAACAGGAAGGATTGAGTTTTATCAACCCCGAAATGGTACGTAACATCAGCTTTTATAATGGTGGATTCCAGGCCCGTTATGGGGATAAGATGAGCAGTGTGCTCGATATTCAATACAAAAGGCCCAAACGTTTTGCCGGTTCTGCCTATATAGGTATACTCGAACAGGGATTAGAAACGGAAGGCGTCAGCAATAATAATAAATTCACTTACCTGCTGGGAGTACGGAACCGGAGCAATAAGAACCTCCTGGGCAGCCAGGATACGAAGGGAAACTATGTTCCTTCTTCATCGGATTTCCAGGCTTTTTTAACTTACCAGTTCAATTCGAAATGGCAGGCTGAATTACTCGGGAATATTTCTCAAACCAAATTCACACTCATTCCGCAATTCAGCCAGCTTACAACTTC
>DATINK010000180.1:0-2971 GCA_035474355.1 Chitinophagaceae bacterium
GGATCTGGTCCGCCAGTGGAAAAGGAGTGGCGAACTCATAGGCTTTTTTCCCGACATCAATCCATGCCTGGTTGATGCGATAAGTCCTCTTTGCCTTGCTCTCGTATCTATCAAAACTCAATTCATGCTTTATGAATAACCCGATAAGCAGGCAGACTGTGATCCCTAATGTCAGGCCCACAATGTGCAGGGAAGTTGTAAACTTCTGACGGGCGAACCGGCGCAGGATAAAAGGAATGTTTTTGAATAACATACTTTGTTGTTGATCTATCGTTAATTATTCGGCTCGTAATGACTTCACCGGGTTGGCGATCGCCGCACGTATGGCCTGGAAACTGATCGTCAATAATGCAATCAGACCGGCCAGGAAACCTGCCACCAGGAATATTTCCCACCCGATATTTACCCTGTATGCATAATCCTTTAACCAGGTATGCATAAACCACCAGCCCGCCGGGACGGCAATCACAAAGGCAATTGATACCAGTTTGAGAAAATCTATTGAAAGCAGTCTTACAATTCCATTTACACCGGCTCCCAATACTTTCCTGATGCCGATTTCTTTCCTTCTTTGTTCCGCTGTATAAGTTGCCAATCCAAACAAGCCCAGGCAGGCCACCAAAATGGTCAGGAAGGAAAAGATCATGGCGATCTTTCCCGCCCGGCTTTCAGATCTGTACATGTCATTGAAAGATTCATCAAGAAAACGATAACTGAACGGCATGCCCGGCGCCATGGCTTTCCAATTTGATTCTGCAGCTTTCAGGATTTCCGTTGTATTCCCCGCCCGTATTTTGAAAGAAGCCAGTCCCGGGCTTTTGGATAACTGAAAACACAGGGGCCCGATATTTTTCTTTAATGATTCGAAATGAAAATTCTTTACTACGCCAATGATCTTTAACGGTGAGGGGCCAATTTGAGGGTTCGGATTCATCGTGTAGATCGTTTGACCAATGGGGTCTTTAAACTCAAAGAACTTCTCTGCTTCTTCGTTGATAATGACAGCTGCTGAATCTCCCCCATAATCCGGAGAAAAATTCCTGCCGTTCTTCATCTGCATCCCCATCGTGGGTATATAATCATAATCCACCGTCCAGTTTTGCATATCCAGGCCGGATTTAGAATCCAGTACGGCTTCTTTTGAAAATGTATTATCGCTCCGGGAAGAATTGGTCACCGGGAGATAAGGGCTTATCGTTCCGCTGATGACCCCTGGCAATCGCAGCATTTCATTTTTAAAAGATTCGCTGTTCCTGTTCAGTGCGTAAGCATCATTGATGATCAGCACCTGGTCTTTACTGAATCCCAGGTTCTTGTTACGGATGTAGTTCAATTGTTTGTATACGACAATGGTGCTGATGATGATGATGATCGAGATCCAGAACTGAAAGACCACGAGTGTGCTGCGGAAACCAGCTTTACGACTGGTTAAGTTGAGTTTGTTTTTCAACGCTTCAATGGGCCTGAAACCGGATAGAAAGAACGCAGGATAACTCCCGGCCAATACACCGACGATAAGAGGCAACCCGATCAATACAGGCAACAGCCCGGAATGGAAAATGCTGTCTGTCTTCATTGACTTCCCGGAAATAGTATTGAATAAAGGCAATACAAGACTGCAAATGCCGATAGCCAGCAGCATGGAAAGGGTGGCCATCAAAGTAGATTCTGTGAGGAACTGACTGATGAGATTCTTTCTTTCAGTACCCAGTACTTTCCGGATCCCTACTTCCCTTGCCCGGCTGGAAGAACGCGCGGTTGTCAAATTCATGAAATTGATACAGGCGATCAATAGCAGGAATATGGCTACTGCTGAAAAGATATATACATATTGAATATTGCCGGAAGGGCTCAACTCAAATTGCCGGTCGGAAGTGAGATGGATCTTCGTTATCGGGATCAGCGAATACACCAGCTTGTTCCCTGCTTTTTCAAAATCGTCCATGCTCTTGACCTCCATGAATTGTTTGGCCTGGGCAACGACATATTTTTCCAGAACGGCATGAAAATTCTTTTCGAATGCTTTATAATCCGTTCCTTTCTGCAACAAGAGGTAGGTATAAAAATTATTGCTGAGGAAATTTCCCCATTGGTAGTTCACGTTCTTCATGGAAAAAATAAAATCAAAACCAATATGGGAATTGGCCGGGAAATCTTTGACAACAGCCGTGATCTTATAAACTGTCTTTCCATTATCCGTCGTTTCGATCGTCTGCCCGATCACCTCTGTGGAATTAAAATATTTCCGTGCAGCAGAAGCTGATATGACCACGGTATTGGGTTCGTCCAACACATGTTTCGGATCCCCGGCAACAAGCGGTTGCTGAAAAACAGAAAAGAAAGTGGAATCGGCATGGATCACATTGAACTCATTGATGAATTCGTTTCCTTTTTTAATTTGCTTATTCCCATTTGCATATAAGCGGGTGAATTCTTCTACCTGGGGATAATCCTTTTTGAGCGTGGCCCCCATGGGATCAGATGCCACCGGCAGGTGAAGATCACTACCGCCGAACCGGATATCGGAATTAATCCTGTAAATACGGCTGGCGTTGGGGTAAGATTTATCATAACTCAACTCATCCAGCACATATAAGGTGATCAGTAAAAAACAGGAGAGCCCGATGGCGAGTCCCGTAATATTGATCACAGAGAATATTTTATTCTTGATCAAATTCCTCCAGGCGACTTTCAGATAATTCCTGATCATAGAGAATTATTTAAATAATTTGGAAAATCACTATAAGTCAAATGGGTCATATGAGTCAAATGGGTCATACGCGTATTATTCTGTTCGCAATGCATTCACCGGGTTTGCAATAGCGGCTTTGATGGCCTGGAAACTGACCGTGATCAAAGTGATCACTAAAGCCAATCCTGCAGCGGCTGCAAATACCCACCAGCTCATGGGGACCCTGTATGCAAAATCCTGTAACCATTTATGCATATAATACCACGCCACCGGGAAAGC
>DATINK010000181.1:0-10901 GCA_035474355.1 Chitinophagaceae bacterium
CGCATTATCTAAATAAGCACTGTCCTTGGACCAACAACAATTGATCATCAGGGTAGCCATTCCGGAAGACAAAAAGTATTCCGGAATCATTTGCGAAGAGATCGCTTCCTCGGCAAAAGCCCGCGGGACGGGCATTGCTACCCGTACACCGGATTACATCGAAAAAAAGATCGATGAAGGCAAGGCGGTGATCGCCCTGACGGAAACCGGAGACTGGGTGGGTTTTTGTTATATCGAAACCTGGAGCCATGGTGAGTATGTTGCCAATTCGGGCCTTATCGTAGCGCCCGCACACCGGAAAGGAGGCGTAGCGAAAGCCATCAAGAGAAAAATTTTCGAACTCTCCCGCGAAAAATATCCCGAAGCCAAGATATTCGGACTGACAACCGGCCTGGCAGTAATGAAGATCAATAGCGACCTCGGTTATGAACCTGTTACCTATTCTGAATTGACCCAGGACGAAGACTTTTGGGCGGGTTGTAAGAGCTGTGTGAATTACGAGATACTGATGAGTAAGGACAGGAAGATCTGCATGTGCACGGCCATGCTGTACGATCCTAAAGACCATTATGAGCCGGAAGAAACAAAAGAGTTTTTCAAAAAGAATTCCAAAGGATTGGAACGCCTGCTGCGATTCAAAGAATGGAAACTGCTTCGCCCGTTCCTGAAAAAACCAAAATCATTTCTCACTTCTTTATTCAACCTCTAGCGCATCATGTCAAAGAAAGTAGTCCTGGGCTTTAGCGGGGGGTTGGATACGACCTATTGCGCAAAATGGCTCTCGGAAGAGAAAGGCTACGAAGTGCATAGCATCATTGTCAATACAGGTGGGTTCACCGAAGAAGAACTGCAAAAGATCGAATCACACGCCCGCAAACTGGGGGTTCGTACACATACCACGGTCAATGCCGTTCGTACTTACTACAATCGTATCGTGAGATACCTGGTCTATGGAAATGTTTTAAAAAATAATACTTACCCGCTTAGTGTCAGCGCTGAACGCCTCAGCCAGGCTCTTCATATTGCTGAACATGCCATCGCGCTGCAAGCAGGGGCCGTTGCTCATGGAAGTACGGGTGCGGGGAACGACCAGGTTCGATTTGATATGATCTTTCATATTATGATCCCGGGTGTAGAGATCATCACACCTATTCGTGATATGAAACTCAGTCGCGAAGAGGAGATCAATTACCTGAAAGGGAAAGGCGTTGAAATGAATTTTGAGAAAGCGCAGTATTCGGTCAATAAAGGATTATGGGGTACCAGTGTGGGTGGTAAGGAGACTTTATCGAGCAACGGCATGTTGCCCGAAGAAGCCTGGCCCACCCCGGCCACTAAAAAAGGAGAAGAACCCGTCAAACTTCATTTCGAAAAAGGGGAATTGAGATCCGTTAATGATATTTCTTTCGATCACCCGGTGGAAGCCATTCAATACCTGCAGGCAATAGCCGGTCCCTATGGTATTGGACGGGATATTCATGTAGGCGATACAATCATTGGTATCAAGGGCAGGGTTGGTTTTGAAGCGGCGGCACCCATGGTGATCATCAAAGCTCATCATGCATTGGAAAAACATGTTCTCACGAAATGGCAACTGAACTGGAAGGATCAGTTATCACAGTTTTATGGCAATTGGCTGCACGAAGGCCAGATACTCGATCCGGTTATGCGCGATATCGAATCTTTCCTGGAAAATTCACAGCAATCAGTGACAGGCGATGTTTTCGTTCAACTCATGCCTTTTCGTTTCCAGGTTACGGGTATAGAATCAACTTATGATCTCATGAGTGCCAAATTCGGGAAGTATGGTGAAATGAATGCAGGCTGGAGCGGAGAAGATGTCAGAGGGTTTTCAAAGATCTTTGGAAACCAGGTGGGGATATGGAATGCAATAAGGAAAGAAAATAAGGAATAAGAAATAAGGAATCAGGAAGTAATGAGAATAAAAGCAGGTATAATAGGCGGAGCAGGGTATACAGGCGGAGAGCTTATCCGGTTGCTGATACAACACCCGTCGATCGAAATTCAATTTATTCATAGCCGCAGCCAGGCAGGTAAGCCGGTGCATGCTGTCCACCAGGACCTGTTGGGAGAAACGGGTCTTCATTTCACAGGCTCTGTTCCCTCATCCACACCTGAAGTATTGTTTCTTTGTCTTGGGCATGGTGAATCAAAAAAATTTCTCATTGAAAATCCTGTCGGCGAAAAAACAAGGATCATCGATCTCACGAATGATTTCAGGCTAAAGGGCCATCCACAGATCAATGAGAAACAATTTGTATATGGATTGCCTGAACTCAACAGGGAGAAAATAAAAACAGCTTACCAGGTCGCCAACCCGGGATGTTTTGCAACAGCTATCCAATTGGGACTATTACCACTGGCAAAGGCAGGCTTGCTCAATGATATTTATACGACGGGCATCACCGGGTCCACGGGTGCCGGGCAAACACTGAGTGCTACCTCGCATTTCAGCTGGAGAGAAAACAATATCCAGCCTTATAAAACACTTACGCATCAACATATCGCCGAGATCATGGAATCCCTGGAACAATTACAGCCACAGGGAAAGATCGACCTGGGTTTTGTTCCCTGGAGAGGCGATTTTACAAGGGGAATTTTCGTTAGCTCGCAGGTCCGTTGTGACCAAAGCATCGGTGAATTGAATGAACTTTTTCAATCTTATTACGAGGATCATCCATTTGTGAGCGTCAGCCAGGAGCCGATTTTCCTCAAACAAGTGGTGAATACCAATAAAGCCATCATTCAACTGGAGAAAGTGGGAAGTAAGTTAGTCATTCATAGCGCTATTGATAATTTATTAAAAGGAGCATCAGGACAGGCCGTGCAAAATATGAACCTGATGTTCGGGCTGGATGAAAGAACCGGATTACAACTAAAAGCAAATTATTTTTAGCCCCCATCCCCTGAAGGGGAGTAAGGCAACATATTTATTAACTAAAAATTTCCCCTTTAGGGGACAGGGGCCTATGAACTTATTTGACGTATACCCTTTGAACGAAATTACTGTCGTAAAAGCCAAGGGCTCCTATGTATGGGACGATAAAGGAGAACAATACCTTGACCTTTATGGCGGGCATGCTGTTATATCTATCGGCCATACTCATCCCCATTGGGTACAGCGCGTGGAAGAGCAACTGAAGCAGATGGCATTTTATTCCAATTCTGTGAGGATCCCTATTCAACAGGAACTTGCTGAAAAGCTGGGAAGCGTCAGCGGTAAAAAAGATTACCAGTTGTTTTTATGTAATTCAGGCGCAGAGGCCAATGAAAATGCATTGAAACTGGCTTCTTTCCATAATGGAAGAAAAAAAGTGGTCGCTTTCACCCGATCTTTTCATGGAAGGACCTCCCTGGCCGTGGCAGCTACGGATAATAAAAACTATATCGCCCCGGTAAATGAAACCGATAATGTGGTTTTCCTTCCCTTCAATGACGAAGATGCTTTGGCTGAATATTTTAAAGAAAACGGGAATGAAGTTTCTTCGGTGATCATTGAAGGCATCCAGGGTGTTGGCGGCATTCATGTGGCGGAGGATTCTTTTCTCAGGAAGATCCGCTCCTTATGTGATGAATATGGAGCCGTTTATATTGCGGATAGTGTTCAATGCGGATATGGCCGCAGCGGGAAATTCTTCAGTCATGATTTTGCCGGCGTGAATGCAGATATCTATACAATGGCGAAGGGCATGGGTAATGGGTTCCCGGTGGCAGGGATCATCGTATCTCCCATTTTCAAACCCAAACATAATATGCTCGGAACCACTTTCGGGGGTCACCCGCTGGCCTGTGCTGCTGCCCTGGCCGTGCTGGAAGTGCTGGAAGATGAAAAGCTGATGGGTAATGCGGTAATGATCGGAAAATATTTAAAAGATGAATTAGAAAAGATCCGCAAGTTGAAAAATATTCGTGGCCGCGGGTTGATGATCGGCTTTGACGTTCCCGATGAACTGAAGGACCTTCGAAAAGATCTTCTCTACAAACAGAAAGTCTTTACCGGCGAATCGAAACCCAGGGTGATCCGTTTATTGCCTTCCCTGGCATTGAAAAAAAGAGACGCAGAAGATTTCATCGATGCGATAAAAGAAGAGATTGAATCCATGACCCCCGTATCCTGATCAGCCTTATTCTTTCACTTTGATCATTCATCATGAAGAATTTTATTTCGGTAAAAGACGTTCCTGATATTGATAAGCTGGTGCAAAAAGCACTGGCCTGTAAAGCCGATCCATACAGGGATAAAAAACTGGGGGCAGGTAAGAGAATTGGTTGCTTATTTCTGAATCCCAGCATGAGAACCCGCCTGAGTACACAAATTGCTGCGCAGAACCTGGGCATGGAAGCTATTGTTTTCAATGTGGGCTCCGAAGGCTGGGCGCTTGAATTCGAAGAGGAAGCGATCATGAGCGGTAATACTGTTGAGCACGTAAAGGATGCAGCGCCGGTACTCGGAAAATATTTTGACATCCTGGCGATCCGCACATTTCCATCATTAAAGAACCGGGAAGATGATTACAGTGAATTATACATCCGTCAATTCATCAATTATGCAGGCATCCCTGTAGTCAGTCTCGAGAGTGCCACCTTACACCCATTGCAGTCTTTTACAGATATCATCACCATCTCCGAAGAAATGGATAGATCGAAAATCGTAAATCGTAAACCGAAAATTGCATTGACCTGGGCCCCGCATGTTAAACCCCTTCCCCAATGTGTTGCCAATAGTTTTGCCCAATGGGTCAATGCCTGGGGTAAGGCTGAATTTGTGATCACCCACCCTGAGGATTACGAGTTGGATGAACAGTTTACCCGGGGAGCCACGATCACCCACGACCAGGAATCAGCCCTGAAAGGAGCTGATTTTGTATACGTGAAAAATTGGAGCACCTATGAAGATTATGGTAAGATCTATACCAATAATCCCAAGTGGATGCTGAAAAATAAAAGGCTGGAGCTGACGAATAACGCAAGAGTGATGCATTGTTTACCTGTGAGAAGGAATGTGGAATTGAGTGACGAAATTCTGGACGGACCCAATAGCATTGTCACACAACAGGCATCGAATCGTGTGTGGGCCGCTCAGGCTGTCCTTTCGGAAATTTTAAGTTCTTCCGCCCCCGTCTCCTAAAGGGGAGAATAAAGAGTTCTTCCGCCCCCGTCCCCTAAAGGGGAGAAATAAAAGAGATTATGAGTGATAATATGTATTATGGAGCCAGTAAGAAGATTTTTCAGCGAGCTGAAGAATTACGAAAAACTATGACTTTAGCTGAAGAAACGCTTTGGAATAGAATTCATATAAATGACTGGCACTTAAAATTTCGCAGACAGCATCCTATAGCTTTATATGTTGTCGATTTTTATTCCCATAAAGTAAAATTAGTTATAGAACTTGATGGTGGAATACATGACGATTCAGAAGTAAAAGGTTATGATAAAGGCCGTGAAGAACATTTAGCTGAGTTTGGACTAACTATATTACGGTTTCATAATGATGAAGTAATACACAATATTGAAGAAGTAATTAATAAAATTGATACAGTAATAAAACAACTACTCACCTCCCCTTTAGGGGATGGGGGCAAAGACGAGGGCAAACAAAAACAAGAACTCACTTACCCCCCTTTAGGGGATGGGGGCAAGCAGGACTTGTTGGTTATAAAAATCGGAGGTAATGTCATTGATGATGAAATGACGTTACATTCTTTCCTGCAAGAATTTGCAAAAATCCAGGGGCAAAAGATCCTTGTACATGGTGGTGGCAAACTGGCCAGTCTCCTGGCAGAACAATTAGGCATTCCCCAGCAGATGATCGAAGGCAGAAGGATCACAGACCCCGAAACACTGAAGATCGTTACAATGGTCTATGCAGGGTATATCAATAAAAATATTGTCGCCCGCCTGCAATCACATCAATGTAATGCGGTGGGCATTTGCGGTGCAGACGGAAATGGAATAATGGCACATAAAAGAGAAGTAAGCGCTGCTGATTATGGATTTGTGGGGGATATCGATAGCGTGAATGTTCTTTTTTTCAAAAACTTGCTGGAAGAAACCATCATCCCGGTGATCGCCCCCCTGACCCACGATGGAAAGGGGCAATTATTGAATACAAATGCCGATACCATCGCAGCAGCATTGGCAGGTAAGTTAAGTACTGCCTATCGTGTTACCCTCGTATATACATTTGAGAAGAAAGGTGTTTTGCTGGACATACAAGACGAAAACTCCGTAATCAAAGAAATGAATGCAGGTACTTATAAAGGCCTCAAAGAACAAGGTAAAATTTATGCGGGAATGATCCCTAAACTGGATAATGCATTTGGTTCATTAACTAACGGGGTGAAAAAAGTGATCATCGGCCAGGCCGCGGATCTTGCGGGCCTTATAAAGGGAAATGCCGGAACAACTATTGCGAATGGATAATAACAAAATAAATGAGCTCTCGGCTGAAGCGATCGGGTTGTTAAAGAAACTGATCGCTACTCCATCCTTCAGTAAAGAAGAAGATAAAACCGCATCACTCATTGTCGAGTTCCTGCGATTGAAAGCCGTGACCGTTCACCGGGAAGGCAATAATGTATTTGCTCAAAATAAACATTATGATCCTTCGCTGAAGACGATCCTCCTGAATTCACATCATGATACCGTAAAACCTAATAAGGGCTATACACTGGATCCTTATTCACCTATAGAAAAGGAAGGGAAACTATTTGGACTGGGAAGTAATGATGCCGGTGGTTGCCTCGTTTCGCTGATCGCTGCATTTCTTTATTTCTATGATACGAAAGACCTGAAGTATAACTTTGTTTTGGCAGCCACTGCAGAGGAAGAGATCTCCGGCACCGGGGGTATTGAAGCTACCCTTGCCCATTTGCCAGCAATCGATTCTGCCATTGTCGGTGAACCCACGCTCATGAATATGGCTGTTGCAGAAAGAGGTTTAATGGTCCTGGATGGATTGGCGAAAGGTAAAGCCGGTCATGCGGCCCGTGATGAAGGTGAGAATGCGATCTATAACGCTATCACCGACATCGATTGGTTCAGGAAATATCAATTTCCAAAAGTTTCTTCACTGCTTGGACCTGTTCAAATGAACGTCACGGTTATCGAAACGGATAACAAAGCGCACAATATTGTACCCTCCGCCTGTCAATTCGTGGTAGATACCCGTGTTAATGAATTGTACAGTTTTGAAGAGATCCTTTCTACGATCCGGGAAAATATCAAAAGTGAAGTCAAACCCCGCAGCACAAGGTTGCGCTCAACGTCTATTGCGATGGACCATCCCCTTGTGAAAAGCGGCCTCGCATCAGGAAGAAAAAGTTTTGGGTCTCCCACCACATCCGATAAGGCCCTGATGCCTTTTCCTGCCTTAAAAATGGGTCCGGGTGATTCGGCGAGGAGTCATACCGCCAATGAGTATATTTATATTCAGGAAATTCAGGAAGGCATTCACCTGTACATACAACTACTAAACCAGCTGCCATGAAACTCTGGGAAAAAGACAGTATTCCCTTACAGGAAGTGGACCGGTTCACGGTAGGTAAGGACCGTGAAATGGATATACACCTGGCGGCATTTGACGTCCTGGGTTCGATCGCACATGCACAAATGCTGGAATCGGTTGGTTTATTATCAAAACCTGACCGTGTGGCGCTGGAAAAAGAATTGAGATCCATTTTTAACCAGGTGAAAAAAGGGGAATTCAGGTTAGCCGATGATGCGGAAGACATACATTCCCAGGTGGAACAATTGCTGACGCAAAAATTGGGTGATACAGGAAAAAAAATTCATAGTGCGAGGAGCCGCAATGACCAGGTCCTGGTGGATATCCGGCTTTTTTTAAGGGATGAACTGGAAGAAATTGTAAAAGCGGTTGTTGAGTTGTTTGCGCTGTTGCAGCAACAGAGTGAAAAATATAAAGACCAGCTTTTACCCGGGTATACACATCTGCAACTGGCCATGCCTTCTTCATTCGGATTATGGTTTGGTTCTTATGCAGAGAGTATAACGGATGATACGATCACTATCAAAGCAGCTTTTGATATCGTGAACCAGAATCCACTGGGTTCCGCGGCAGGTTATGGATCTTCCTTTCCCATCGATCGTGAAATGACAACCCGTCTCCTGGGATTTGCCAGCCTGAGTTATAATTCAGTCTATGCGCAAATGGGAAGGGGTAAAACAGAAAGGATTGTGGCGATGGCCCTTGCGAATCTTGCCGATACACTGGCGCGACTGGCCACGGACGCCTGTTTATTCATGAATGAGAATTTTGGGTTCATCAGTTTCCCGGAAGAGCTCACGACGGGCTCCAGTATCATGCCGCATAAAAAGAATCCGGATGTCTTTGAGCTGATCCGGGCGCATTGTAACCGGCTCAGGTCCCTGCCGAATACGATATTGATGATGACAGCTAATCTTCCTTCGGGTTATCACCGAGACCTCCAGTTATTGAAGGAAGAATTGTTTCCGGCTTTCCGGGTGTTGAAGGATTGCATGGAAATGACCGGGTTGATGCTTTCGAAAATTAAGATCAGGAGCAATATCCTGGAAGATGACAAATATAAATATCTCTTTAGCGTGGAGGAGGTTAACCGTCTCGTCTCAGGTGGCATTCCTTTCCGGGATGCCTATAAAAAAGTCGGGCAGGATATAGCCAGTGGAAATTTCAATCCTACACAATCTATACATCATACCCATGCGGGAAGTATCGGGAATCTATGCAGCGGCGAGATAAAAGCAAAAATGCAAACGATCATAAACTCATTCCCTTTCTCGGCTATCCGCAGTGCCTTGCAAAAACTCGTAGAGTAAAATTATTCAATCTTTTCAGAGAACCACAGGGACACAGGGGGCACGGGGTTGCACAGAGTTAAAGAATCATTCTTTTTATGCCTTCCTTCATTAGGGGAACATGAAAATTCAAGATATACCCAAGTCGCTTCTCAGTTAATCTTAGATAACTTAATAATTGAGCTTCCCAAACTGGATGATAGTTTTCTTGTGCTTTCAGCTCCACAATAACCAAATTGTCAATAAGAATATCAATTCTTAACCCATCATCTATTACCAGATTGTCATATTTAATTGGCACAAGTTGCTGTTTGATAAAGGGTATATTCCTTTTCAATAACTCATAACAAAAGCATTTCTCATAAACACTCTCCAACAAACCCGGACCCAGGGCTTTATGTATTGCTATGGCAATTTCTATAATTTGCTGTGCAAGCCATTGTTCCCTTTCAGATAGTGGTTTGAATGAAGTTCCCATCTAATTTTATGTTTCAAATAATCAGGTTGTTCGAACGTCCGAGAAAAGTTCAATTTATAACGCCCCCGTGAACCTCCGTGCCCCAGTGCCTCCGTGGTTCAAATTATTATAATCCATATTTATCTACCAAATAGATCAGCGCCGCCATATTTACTGCTCCTAATTCCAGCTCCCGTTTATTTACATTTTCAAATACATCACTACGCGCATGATGGATATCAAAATAGCGCTGGCTATCCGGGTTGAGACTGCACAATGGCGTTTGGAATGCTTTTCGCAATTCATCGATATCGGAACCACCCCCACCCGATCTGAATTCACTGCATCCATAAGGACTGATCAGGTCTTTCCAGTTTAAAAATTTCTGGTATTGTTCCGGCGTTCCGGTCAACCCTAAACCTCTTGGTGTAAATCCGCCCGCATCACTTTCCAGGGCGAATATGTGTTTTTCATTTTTCTCTTTCGCTTCAGCAGCATATTTGTCACCACCTCTTCCCCCGTTCTCTTCATTGGCAAAAAGTACAAACCGGATTGTGTGTTTGGGCTGGTATCCCAGGGCTTTAAATGCCCGTAGTATCTCAATCGTTTGAACAATCCCCGTTCCGTCATCATGTGCCCCCTCAGCCGGGTCCCAGGAATCCAGGTGGCCTCCGACAGTGATATACTGATCAGGAAATTCAGAGCCCTGCAATTCCCCGATCACATTATGTGCGATGGTATCGGGGAGCATTTGTCCATTGGTTCTTAAAAAAACCTGGACCTTTTTCTTTTCCAGGGTAGTACTTAGCCAGTCAGCATCTTTCAACCCTATTGCAACAGCCGGAAGTTTGATTTTGGATATACTGGTATCATAGCGGGTAGCGCCCGTATGCGGGTTATTATCCGTGCTATGTGTCATGCTTCTTACGATGACGGCAACTGCTCCATATTTAGCAGCCCTGCTGGGGCCGGAACCGCGATATTTTACGGCATCGCCATAAGAACCGAAAGTGCTGATAAATGTCGGATTGAACTTATAATTATAAAAAACGATCTTGCCTTTTACAGAATCTTTCTTGCGTTCAAGGTCATCGAAAGATTTTACTTCTACCACTTCCGCAGTCAATCCCTTTTTCCCGGTTCCCAGGGAATTGCCTAAAGCAAGAACGTCAAGTGATTTCATGCCGGGTATATAATTCCTGGCCCCGACAGTAGCGGCATTATAGGATGCATCCGCTTTATCCACGCCACCCCGGATCCAATGAGGGATCATGCATTGTTGTAACCACACGCGGGAAGCTCCGCTTTCATTTAATATGTTTTGTCCCCAGGCCTCTGCTTTATAGGTTTGGGGTGAGCCGGACAAACGGGCGCCAATATTCTTGGTAAGCTGCCTGAGGTTGTCATAAGCTTTGCCATTTGTAAGGATCTCATCGGATAACTTTTTAATGAACAGGGAGTCTTCTTTTTGGGAAAAGCCTTTCGTCGCGGTCAAAAAAAGAAACAATATTGCAAACAGCAATTTCATGTTAAGGAGTTTGGCTAAAGTTAGCAGAAAGAAGAATTGTCCGGGAAATTAATTCAACAGGCGGCAAACCTTCCCGCCTCAAAAGGGTTATCTTCGGTA
>DATINK010000182.1:0-17066 GCA_035474355.1 Chitinophagaceae bacterium
TAATGCTGCTCTTTCTGAGGCGGCGGCAACTACTTCATCATTGATATAATAATAAGAGGGCCGTATACCATGTTTGTCACGGAAAGCAAACCCGATACCATTCCCTGTCATGCCCGCCACATGAAAGCCACCGTCAAATAAGGGTAAGGCTTTTTTCAAAACAGCTTTTATATCCATATGATGCGGGGAAGCTTCATCGGCTTTTACCAGGAAATGATGGATCACTTCCATCATAGCGGCGAGATCACTTTGTTTCTGAAATTCTCCCGGGTCCATATTCACCAATGCAAAAAGTTCATCGGTGTTCACGAGGTTGAAATTCCCGGCTAAGGCCAGGTTCCGGGAGGGGATCGTATCTCTTTTTATGAAGGGGTGACAGAATTCAACATTGTTTTTTCCCTGGGTTCCATACCGGAGATGACCCAACAGTATTTCCCCGAGAAATGAAATATGACCTTTCATCAGGCCGGGATGTTTCTTGATATCCGGGTTGAATTTTTCCAGTTCATTCACCTCATTCCCGATCTGCCTGAAAATATCGGCGATAGATTGTTGTGCAATGCTGCGCATTCGGTGAAGAAAGGGATACCCGGGCTCCACATCCAGTTTTACCGTGGTTACGCCTGCTCCGTCCTGCCCCCGGTTATGCTGCTTTTCCATAAGCAGGTATAGCTTGTTCAGGCCCCACAGCACCGTACCATATTGTTGCTGGTAATAAGAGAAAGGTTTCCTAAGTCTGATGAATGCTAGTCCGCATTCGTGTTTGATCGGGTCGCTCATGGGGTTCTGTCCTCGAAAAGAGGGCAAAGATAACGGGTTTAAAGTTTAAGGTTTAAGGTCTAAGGTTGTTATGCTGGGAAACTTTAGACTTTAAACTTTAAACAATTGCTTTAGGAATAATTACTGTCAAAGTGCAACCTTTTCCCGGCTCCGCCTGGATCGATATTTTTCCATTGAATAACTCTGCACGGCTCCTGATATTGGCCAGCCCCAGTCCTTTTTTATAATTGGAAGTATCAAATCCCTTTCCATTATCCACTATTTCCAGCATCAGGTATTCCGCATCAGATTGGAGCCTGATATGGAAATGGTCTGCCCCGGAATGACGGATGATATTATTGATCTGCTCCTGGATGATCCGGAAAAGCATAAGTTTTACGTTTTCGGGCATCCCCTCTTCCGTAAAATGCCGGTAGATAAAATCAATGCGGAAAGCATGTGATCTTTTTAAGCCGTCGCACAGATCTTTCACTGATTCCACCAGTCCCAGGTCACCCAATGTAGCCGGTACCAGGGACTGCGATAATTGCCGGATCTCATTGATGATATCTGACAATCCTTTGTGCGCGAGGTTCACCATCTCCTGTGCTTCCCCGGAGGCTTTATCCCTTGCAATTTCAAGATACAAACGGGTAGTGGTCAGGTGCTGACTGATATTATCATGCAACTCCTTCCCTATTTCCAATCTCTCTTTTTCCTGTCCGTCGATGGTTGCCTGTGTTAATTGCTTTTGTTTTTGAATTTCCAGCTCAACCATTTGTTCCATTAATCTTTTCAGTTCGTCTTCCGCCGTTTTTCGCAGTGTATCATCATAAAAATAGATGACCATGCCTTTTACTTCCGGGGTATGCATCAGGTTATGACCCCTCACAATGCACCAAAGCCAGTCACCCGATTTTTTTAATAACCGGACCGAGATATACTTAAGCTTGGGATCCTGTGTCACTTCATCCATGAATGCATGGTAACCCAACTCCCTCTCACCGGGGTGGACAAAGTCAAAAGCAAGTTTTCCTACAATTTCATTTTCTTCAAAGCCCAGGATCTGGCTGGCAGAAGTAGAGGCAAAACGAATCTTACCCGTTTCATCTGTCAGGAGAATTCCATCCAGTGAATTAGCAATGAGGTTGCGATAGAACAACTCGCTGATCATTGAACCATTTTGTTTTTTTCGGAAGTTTGAGTGGGCACGAACGGCCAGAACAGGATATTACCGTACCCGGTAAAAATAGAACTTATTACTAAAGAGAAAAGAAGGAGTAGCTAACAGTTGTGAATAAAAAGGTTGGACTCAAAAACCCTTTACATCCTGTACGAATTTCTTCAAGAGCGGACATTCCGCTACAGTTTGGGGTTCTACCATCATATAATATGTAGGAATTTTTCCCCTGATCCATTTTTCCAGGACATGTGCCTTTTTTTCTTCCAGGGCCATTTGCGAGATCTTGGAATAATCATCGCGCATATTCATGCGGTGAGGTTCCGAACGTGATTTAAGGTAAACGATACGCACACCTTTTTTGCCTTGTTCAGAAGTGAATGGGGTGGGCTGAGAAAATTCGCCAATTTTTAATTTGCTGATCACGCCAACGATATCCTTGTCGAGCTGATCGATGGTTACATAGGTAGAACCATCGCTGCCGGTAATGAAAGCGCCCATGAATTTGGTGTCTTCATCACCATATTTTAAAGCAGCTTCATTAAACCCTGTCGTGCCCGCGATCAATTTGGAACGAACCGTATCCAGTCTTTTACCAGCCTGTGCGATCTCCGTTTCTGTAACCGGGGGGATGCGAAGTATATGGCGAACAACGGCGTCATCTCCATTGCGCTGTACCATTTGAATAATATGATATCCGAATTTGGATTTCACCGGGGCCGAGATCTCTCCTTCTTTTAACCGGAATGCAGTGGAAAGAAATACAGGGTCCCAGGTCTTCTCATTCCTGTTGATCTGGTATTGACCGCCACGATCCTTGCTTCCCGGGTCTTCCGATACTTTCTTAGCGAGGGCATCGAATGTGGTTACTTTCGATTCGATCTGTTTTTTATACTGGTTCATCTCGCTGATGATATACAACTCCAGGTCGCGGGATGCTTTGGGAAATATGATGATCTGGCCGACTTCCAGTTCGGATTCAAAAAAGGGAAGGCTATCGGTGGGGATACGATCAAAAAATGCGCGGGTCTCATTGGGTGTGATCCTGACATTGTCAACGATCTTGCGTTGCATGGCTTCCGTCAGCTTGCGTTCCCTGACCGATTCCCTCGCATCATCCTTGATCTGGTAAATGGTTTTCCCCGCCATTTCCTCCAATGCTTCCTGGGTGCCGACCTGGTTGATAAAATAGCGGATCCGCTGATCCAGTTCCGCCTCCACTTCTTCATCGGTAACCGGCAAAGAATCTTTTTCAGCCTGGAGCATCATCATTTTCGAAATGATCGCGTGCTCCATCAGCAAACATTCAGCATTATCCGGGATGGTACCTCCCTGGCGGGCAATATCAATGATTGAATTCTTGATATCCGAAAGAAGGATGATCCGGTCGCCTACAACGGCGCTGACTTTATCAGCAATGACTTTTTGTGGTTGCGCATTTGCCTGGACGGCAAGGAAAAGCATCACCAAACCAGCCACCAATAATTTCCTGGAATAAAGCATGGGTTCAAAAGTAGTTTTCCATTAAGAGACCTTGGCCTCCGGAGGTTTATTTAACAATTTTTTTGTGAGTTATGCCGGTAATTGATTGTGTGGGGATCCCGTTTATAATGTTCTTTTAACCTCTTCCTCTTCATAGGCCTCCACCACATCCCCTACCTTAATATCGCTATAGTTCTTGATCGTCAGGCCGCATTCCATGCCTGACTGTACTTCCTTAGCGTCGTCCTTGAATCTTTTCAATGAACCGAGTTCTGCGGAAGCGCCTTCACCCGTCGGGTAAATAACGATACCGTCACGGATCAGGCGGATCTTGGCATCACGACGGATCTTCCCATCCATGACGAAACATCCGGCAACCACCACTTTATCGAATTTGAATACTTCACGGATCTCGACATTGGCGGTGATCTTTTCCTGGATCTTCGGTTCCAGCATCCCTTCCATCGCACTCTTCACTTCTTCGATCGCATTATAGATAATGGAATAAGTTCTTATCTGTATGCCCGCATTATCAGCAAGCTTTGAAGCCTGCAGGGAGGGCCGCACATTAAATCCAATGATGATGGCATCGGAGGCTTCCGCCAGTACGATATCACTTTCATTGATCTGTCCGACACCTTTGTGTATCACACTCACCAGGATCTCCTGCGTGGATAATTTTTGCAATGAATCGCTCAGCGCTTCCACGGAACCATCCACGTCGCCCTTGATGATCACTTTCAGTTCTTTGAAACTACCCAGTGCCAGTCTTCGCCCGATCTCATCAAGTGTAATGTGTTTTTTCGCCCGGATACCCTGTTCTCTCAATATCTGTGCGCGACGATTGGCAATTTCCTTTGCCTCGGCTTCATCTTCGTATACTTTGAATTTTTCTCCGGCTTGTGGCGCTCCATTCAATCCGAGGATCACAGCCGGTGCCGAAGGACCTGCAGCATTTTCTTTTTTATTTCTTTCATTGAACATCGCTTTCACGCGTCCAAAATATTGCCCGCTCACGACAATGTCTGTGGCTTTAAGTGTTCCATTCTCCACCAGCAACGTCGCTACATAACCGCGGCCCTTATCCAATGAGGCTTCGATGATGGTGCCTGTTGCTTCCCGGTCGGGATTGGCTTTCAGGTCCAGGATCTCGGCTTCGAGTAATATTTTTTCAAGCAGTTTATCAACGTTCAATCCGCTTTTCGCAGCGATCTCCTGGTTTTGGAACTTTCCACCCCACGCTTCCACGAGGAGGTTCATTTGAGATAATTGCTCATATATCTTTTGGGGGTTAGCTCCATCTTTATCGATCTTGTTAACGGCAAAGATCATTGGCACACCGGCAGCCTGCGCGTGACTGATCGCTTCACGGGTCTGTGGCATCACCGCATCATCAGCTGCAATCACGATCACAGCAATATCCGTCACCTTGGCTCCACGTGCACGCATGGCGGTAAATGCTTCGTGACCGGGCGTATCCAGGAACGTGATTTCTTTACCATTCGCTAATTCTACTTTATACGCACCAATGTGCTGGGTAATTCCTCCCGCTTCACCGGCTACAACATTCGCACTGCGGATATAATCAAGAAGGGAAGTTTTTCCATGGTCAACGTGACCCATGATCGTAACAATGGGTGAGCGTGGTTTCAAATCCTCTTCTTCATCATCCTCCTCATCTTCTTCCATTTCCATCTGCTTCTCCATATCAATGAACTCTACGTCAAATCCAAATTCACTCGCAACCAGTTCAATGACCTCAGCATCCAGGCGCTGATTGATGGACACCATGATACCAAGGCCCATACATTTGCTGATCACTTCTGCAAAACTCACGTCCATCAGGTTGGCGAGTTCACTCACGCTTATAAATTCCGTTACCTGGAGTTTATTATCCTCAACAGCATTTCCTTGCTGGTCGGCCAATTCCTGTCTTTTTTCCCGCCTCATTTTTGCCTTCAGGCTCTTGCCTCTTCCACCCGCACCAGCCAGTTTGGCCTGCGTTTCCTTGATCTTATCCTGGATCTCTTTTTCGTCGATCAGTTTTTCTTCGCGGCGGCCACCACTTCTCGCATGAGGGCGATTGCCCGGGCCGGTTCTTCCCCTTGTGAAGATCCCCGGACCTGTTCCCGTTCCAGTTCCCGGTTTTCTGTCTCCCGGAATAAATCCCTGCCTGGGAACTTCTTTTTTCTCAATGGGTATGCGCTTGCGTTTTCTTTTCTCGTCTTTTTTCGGTCTCGTATCATTATCAACCGGCAGGTCTATTTTACCGAGTATTTTGGGGCCCGTTAATTTTTCTACCTCAATGTTTGTGATGGTAGGGGGCAAGTCTTCTGCTACTTCTTCAACAGGCGCTTTGACTTCTTCTTCAGCAACCACTTCATCTTTCTTTCCTTTCTTGACCGCGGCTTTTTTCGGTTTCTTTCCATCGTCAGCAACAGCAGGTGCTTCTTCTTTTGTTTCTGTTTCTGTTTTTGCTTTGGCTGTTTTCTTAACTTCTTTCTTGGGCCTTGTTGAGGAATCAATGGTAGACAGGTCAATCTTGTCGATCACCTTGGGTTTTTCGATCTCGGGTACTTCTATTTTGGTTACTTCTTCTTCTTTCGCTACAACCGGGATCTCTTTTTTTGCTTTCGCCTTCGCTTTTTCTTCTTCCGCGGCAGCAGCCTTTTCTTCTTCTTTTTTCCTGGCGGCGGCGGCACCCGGCTTTTCTTCTTTTTTAAAACTTATTTCTTCGTCTTCTTTTTTCTTTTTGGCTTCGGCAACCGATCCTTTCGGCAGGTCCACCTGGTCGCTCTTCATCTTGGCAGCCTTATCCCCCTGGAATTCCATTTGCAGGGAACGGTACATCTCTTCCGTAAGCTTAGACGTAGCTTTCAATTCATCTTTAGGAAATCCTTTCCCTTTCAGGAATTCAATAAGCGTATCCTGTCCAACGTTGAACTCCTTAGCTGCCTGTAGTAATCTTGGAAGTTTTAATTCTGCCATGCCCCTATCCCCTAAAGGGGAATATTATTTTATTATTGAATAGTTCTATTTATATGTTTATCCCTTCTCCCCTTTAGGGATGGGGGCTTATTCTTTTTCAAATTCTTCTTTCAATACTTTCCTCAATTCTTCGATCGTCTCTTTTTCAAGATCTGTCCTGCGTTCAAGTTCTTCAGGTGTCAGGGCCAGTACACTGCGGGCAGTGTCACATCCCACTCTTTTCAGTTCATCGATCACCCAGGGCTCGATCTCATCTGTAAATTCTTCCAGGTCGATATCGAATTCTTCGACTTCACCTTCATTATCCCTGTATACATCGAGTTCATAACCTGTCAATTCACAGGCCAGTTTGATATTAACACCTCTTCTTCCGATGGCGAGAGAAACCTGGTCGGGTTTTAGGTAGACGTTGGCGTGTTTCCCTTCATTATCCAGCTCCATGCTTGTGATCTTGGCAGGAGTCAAAGAACGCTGGATCAATAACTGGGTATTACTGGTCCAGTTGATCACGTCGATATTCTCATTCTTGAGTTCGCGGACAATGCCGTGGATGCGACTGCCCTTCATGCCTACACAGGCTCCCACCGGGTCGATCCGGTCATCATATGATTCTACAGCCACTTTTGCTCTTTCTCCGGGATCACGAACGATCTTTTTGATCACAATCAGACCATCAAAGATCTCCGGTACTTCTACCTCAAGAAGTTTGGCCAGAAAGTCAGGCGAAGTTCGGGAAAGAATGATCACCGGGGTATTATTCTTCATGTCCACTTTCTTGACCACCGCCCGGATGGATTCTCCTTTTTTAAAATAATCCTGCGGGATCTGCTCACTTTTGGGAAGTATCAATTCATTGCCCTCATCATCCAGCAAAAGGATCTCTTTTTTCCAAACCTGGTAAACCTCGGCGCTGATGATCTCACCGGTACGGTCTCCGTATTTTTTTGCCAATACATTTTTCTTCAGATCACTGATACGGCTGGCCAGGGTTTGTTTTGCCGCTAAAATGGCACGGCGACCGAAATCAAGCAGGTCGATCTCTTCATATAATTCTTCACCTACTTCAAAATCCGGTTCAATTTTCACCGCGTCATTATAAGCTACCTGGGCCAGGGGATCTTCTACATTCCCGTCTTCCACGATCATCCTGCGACGGATGATCTCCAGGTCGCCTTTTTCTGCGTTAACGATCACGTCGAAATTTTCATCGCTTCCGAATTTTTTGCGAAGCAATGTTTTGAATACATCCTCCACCACTTTCATCATGGTCGGGCGATCTATATTTTCCGCCTCCTTGAAGTCCTGGAAGGCGTCGATCAGGTTGATACTTGCCATATAAATTAGCTTTGTGAGGTCTAAAACTTAATTTGAACTTTCGTTGTTTTTATATTTTCAAATGGGATCGTATGTTGTACGATCTCCTTTTTCTTCCCTTTTCCTCTTTCTTCTTCAATCGTGATTGCTTCTTCTGTCGCCACCAGTAATCTTCCTTCTGTTTTCACTCCGTCTTTTTCTGTCACTTCCACGAACCGGCCTTTATTCTTCATGTACTGCCGGTATAATTTCAGAGGCTCATCCAGTCCCGGAGAAGAAAGCTCCAGCGAAAAATCACCACCCGGGAACATCCCACTTTCCTCGATCTGCCGGTAAAATGCCCGGTTATAGGCTACCAGCCTGTCGATACTTACCCCCTCATCCCCGTCAATGAACACCTTGATATTATTGCCGGGCAGGAGCCGGATCTCTACCAGGAAAAGAGAAGGTTCGGCACCGATCAGCGCCTTCACCCTCTGCTCAAGTTCCTGTAATTGAGATGCCTGGTTCATGGGTAAGAAAAGAAGAAGGGAACGGTTCTCGTTCCCTTCAATCAACTTTTGCTATGCAAATCTAAGAAAATGAACAATTCGACCCAAATTTGATACTACCTCTATTCTCTGCCCCCATCCCCCGTCCGACCGGATCGTCCGGGCGGGTCTAAAGGGGTGTAAAACATCCACCGTCTTTAACACAGCCTTTACCGATTTAAGAAGCCCTGCCCCCGCTCTCTTCGTAATTTTGTTTCATGATACTACGCGTATTATTATATGGCCTGTTGATCTATTTTGCCTACCGGCTGATTTTTGATTTTATCATCCCCGTTTACAAGACCACTAAAAAACTCAAAAAAGGATTCCAGGAAATGTCCGCCCGGATGAACCATTCGGATGGGCAGGAGAGAATGCAGGAATCCGGCAAAGAACAACAGCCTTTTCAACCCCCTCCTTCAGCATCCGGGCCTAAGGCCCCAAAGTCAGGCGACTATATTGATTTTGAAGAGCTGAAATAAATCAGGAATTAGCCTGATTAGTATTTTTTGCAAATCCGGGAATTCTTCACGGATTAATCAATTATAAATAAGCCCGGGGTAAATCTAGGTTTGACCTGTTATTTCAAATTCATCTTTTATGAGAGTTTTTGTAACGGGCGCAACAGGATTTATAGGCAGCCGGCTCGTTCACCGGCTTCATTTGGAGGGGACTGAAATAAATATCCTGGTGCGTAACCTGGATTCAGGCAATCTGCCTGAAGGTAAAAATATCCGGATTTTTAAAGGTGATATAACCCAGCCGGAAACTATTGCGCCTGCCATCAGGGATTGCACACATGTATATCATTGTGCCGCCATTGCAAAATTTTCTTCATCAGATAATAATGCATTCCGGAGGATCAATGTCGAAGGCACAAGAAATATACTACAGGCTTCATTGGATGCCCATGTAGAAAAACTTGTGTTCACCAGCAGCGCCGCCGTATTTGGACCTTCCGGAAGCATTCCCCTGGTAGAATCGCATCAGCGTACTGAGCCGTTTGAAAGTGTGTATGATATTTCAAAACAGCTTGCTGAAAACCTGGTCAGGCACTATGTAAACAAAGGATTGCATGCAGTCATCGTCAATCCCAGCAGGGTTTTTGGGCCCGGACTTCAAACCTATAGCAACGCAGTCAACCGTGTTATTCAGCAGATCCTGAATAAAAAGATCCTGTTATTTCCCGCCATCGGCAAATACGCTTCTAATTACTGTTATGTCGAAGATGTTGTGACCGGTCATATCCTGGCCATGGAAAAAGGATCAGCTGGTGAAAACTATATACTTGGAGGTGAAAATATATCGTATAGCGATTTGCTTGCGTCCATCCTGTCATTTGCTCCTACACGCAATTATGTTCTGAAGATCCCGGTTCCTCTCTTAAAAGGCATTGCATTCTTTTCACAGTTGGTAAACAAATACAGCGAGCTCACTCCCTCTTTAATAAAAAGGTTTGCGAAAAACAGGTTGCTGAACAGTGACAAGGCTGTACAGGAGCTGGGTTACCGGATCACTCCGTTTGATTATGGCATGGCAACAACGATAGCTTATCTCATAGAAAGGGGCAACATAAAAATTTATCCACCAATCAAAATGCATGGCTATGGAAAAGATCAGGTTTCAACCCGAACCACATAATGGATTTTACAATACCCTGAAACACCGGGTCCGGCTTTATTTCAGGGAGAATAAGATCAGCCGTTATGCCAATACCGAGGCTATACTGAAAGCTTTACTTTTTTTCAGCCTGTATTGTGCTGCGTATTTCCTGATTATAAGCGGGAAGCTGCCGCTTTGGGCATTTTTTATTTCCTGGTTTGCTATGGGAGTCGCCATCATGTTTGCTGCGATGAGCATTGTGCATGATGCCGCGCATAATGCTTTCTCTTCCAGGAAATGGGTCAATCGTCTCTTATTGCATTTTGCCAACCTGGTTGGCGGCGATGGTTATATCTATAAATACAAACACACCATCTCCCATCATCCCTATACCAATATCCCGGGCATTGACATTGACCTGGAGCAAAGTAATATCGTAAGAGTGACACCCTATACCCAATCCAGGAAAGAACATCGCCATCAATCGGGGTATATGAAACTGATCTATCCCTTTTATGTTTTTTACTGGGTGTTGTTCCGTGATTTTAAATATTACCGGTTGAAGCAAATCGGCCCGGTTAGCGCTCACCATGCCATGATCCATTGGGTAACACTCATTGCCAGTAAGCTGTTTTATATTTTTTATATGCTTATCCTTCCTTCACTTGTTTTACCCCATCCATTTTGGCAGATCCTGCTTGGCTTCATGTTAACCCAGGTTGGCTCAGGTCTTGTCGCCATGTTTGCTTTATTATCCAATCATGTTGTGGAAGATTCTCTTTTTGTCGTTCCGGATCAGCAAGGTCATATCAACTGCAGCTGGGGAGAGCACCAGTTACTAACCACGGATGATTTCAGTCCGGATTCAAAGATCATCAGTTTCTTTTTCAGCGGCCTGAACCATCATGTGGCTCATCATCTCTTCCCCAACTATTGTCATGTTCATTATCCCGCCATCACCAAATTATTGCGTATGACCGTCGATGAGTTCGGGTTAAAATATCGCTACAATTCTATTACCGGGGGGCTTCAGTCGCATTTTAAATTGTTAAGGAAACTCAGTAAACCCGTCATCGCTTAAATAACATTCCCATGTACAACTTTAATATCCCTGCGTTAAGTCATGGCTGGTGGTGGATCTTTCCTATCCTTGTTGTCACCGCCTTCATCCGATATTTTTCTATATCCGGAATGGCCTGGTTTCTTTGTTACCGGCTGGGTCTGAAAAAACTGAGAAAATTCAAAATACAGGCTGCCCTGCCAAAGCACGGTCAGGTAAGATCCGAAGTGTTGTTTTCTGTTTCGACGCTGTTTATTTTTTCCTTACTGGGCCTGGTCGTCTATTTTCTTTACCAGAATGGGTACACCACCCTTTATACCCCTATCCCTACCCATGGATGGATCTATTTTTTCTTCAGCTTATTATTAATGTTCTTTTTTCATGACACTTATTTTTATTGGACACACAGGCTGCTGCATACAAAATGGTTCATGACGCATGTACACAAAGTGCATCACCGGTCGTCGAATCCCTCCCCTTTTGCGGCTCATTCATTTCACCCTATTGAAGCTTTTATCAACGGCATCGTAATATTTCCCGTTGTCACTATTATTCCCGTAAATATTATTGCTTTGTTTGTATTCCTTTCGGTCGTTATTTTAACCAATGTAATCGGCCACCTGGGTTTTGAATTTATTCCCTGGAAGCTCCGCCACAGTATGCCGGGTAAATGCATTGCTTCCTCTACACACCATAATCTCCATCACCAGAAGACCCATAAGAATTTCGGGTATTATTTTACGGTCTGGGATACCCTGATGGGAACGGGGCAACTTGAAAAACGGCCAGATCCCGCAACGGGACATTCGAGGCAGGAAAAAGTGGATCCTGTAGGATTTGAACCTACGACCCCCTGATTATGAGTCAGGTGCTCTAACCGTCTGAGCTAAGGATCCAATCAGCTTTCAGCTAATTTGAGGCGCAAAAATATATAAAAGCTTCGAGCTTGGCTTCCCGCCTTCCCGACTTACCGGCGATTATTTGTTTCCCAGCTGTATTGCTACTATCATCATTGTTGCGTCGCGCTCTTGTGCGTCCGGTAATTCTACTCAGCATTTACGAATGCTCAAAATATCTCTGTGACCCTCTCCTTTCTCCGCGGCTCTCTGTGGGCTAATTTTTTGGCCACAGAGAACCGCAGAGTTGCAGAGAACCCAGAGAAAGTGCAAGGCTCGTAGCTATTTCTTAGATTTGCATCCCCAACAAATGATATTTTGATACTTAAATGATTATCAATCAAAACAACTTCTTTAACCTTTCCTTAACCGGGATGAAAATACATTTGCCCGTTACAGCAACTATTATGAAGAAAATTATACTTTTTGCAGGCTTTATTTCCTTTGCAGCTGGCGTTTTAGCCCAGGATAATCCTACCCCCGCAAAAAAAGAAAAGATCGACCTGAGCAACCGTGCTAACGACCATTTCATGATCCAGTTAGGATATGCCGGTTGGTCCGGGAAACCCGATAGCATTAACCGCGGCGGCATTTCCAAAAGTTTCAATTTCTATTTCATGCTGGATTTCCCTTTTAAGACCAATCCTCATATCAGTGTGGCATTCGGACCCGGCCTGGCAACGGACAACCCCCGCTTTAAAGAAACTTATATCGGCATAAAGGAAAACACATCGATCCTGCGTTTCGTAAACCAATCTGATACCAACCATTTCAAAAAAACCAAGCTGGCGATTGCTTATTTGGAAGCACCCATCGAGTTCCGTTTTACCAAGAACCCCCTGGACAATTCAAAAAGTTTCAAGTGGGCCCTTGGTGTGAAAGTGGGCACCATGATCAATGCACATACCCGCAATAAAGAACTCCAGGATAAAAACGATAATACGATCCAGGATTATACCCTTAAGGAAAGCAGCAAGAAATTCTTTAATTCCAACCGCCTTTCATTTATGGCAAGAGTCGGTTTCGGGCATTTATCAGTATACGGAAGCTACCAGGTCACTTCTTTATTTAAAGATGGTGTCGCTGCGCCCGTTAAACCGTTTTCAGTTGGACTTACATTGAGTGGACTCTAACCCCCTGCCCTGTCCCCATCCCCCGAAGGGGAGGTAAAAAATCTTATTATCAATAGCTTTGCTAAGAATGAATTGCTCTGTTAGAATTCAACCTTATTATATAATAGAAACTCCCCTTCAGGGGATGGGGGCGGCAAGTGCTTAATAGAAAGAATCACATACAAAAAGAAGAGCGGGCAGTGCTGGTTGGACTGGTTCATAAAGATCAAACAGAACCACAAGTACAGGAATACCTCGACGAGTTAGCCTTCCTTGCAGAGACTGCAGGTGCTATTACCGTAAAAAGATTCACGCAAAAACTCGCGCACCCCGACAGTAAAACTTTTATTGGAAAAGGTAAACTGGAGGAAATTAAAAATTATATCCAGGGAAAAGACATACGCGTCGTCATCTTCGACGATGAATTAAGCGGCGCACAGATCAATAATATTGAAAAAGCCATTGACGTAAAGACGATCGATCGCTCCGACCTGATCCTCGACATATTCGCCCACCGGGCAAAAACAGCGCAGGCCAGGGCCCAGGTTGAACTGGCGCAATACCAATATATATTACCCAGGCTGCGGGGTATGTGGAGCCACCTGGAACGACTCGGTGGAGGTATCGGTACCAGGGGTCCGGGTGAATCGGAAATAGAAACCGACCGGCGTATTGTACGGGATAAAATATCCCTGCTCAGGAAGAAGCTTTCTGATATCGACAAACAGGCATTTACCCAAAGAAAAGAAAGAGGTGAGTTCATCCGTGTTGCACTGGTAGGTTATACCAATGTGGGCAAATCAACTTTGATGCAGTTACTCAGCAAACGAAATGTTTTTGCTGAAAATAAATTGTTTGCCACCCTGGATACAACGACCAGTAAGGTTGTCTACGAACAAACGCCATTCCTGTTAAGTGATACGGTAGGTTTTATCCGCAAACTCCCCCACCACCTGGTAGAAAGTTTTAAAAGCACTCTCGATGAAGTACGGGAAGCAGATATATTGGTGCATGTAGTGGATATCTCCCACCCCGGCTTTGAAGAGCAGATCGGGGTAGTGAATAAAACTTTGCAGGAGATCAATGCTTTTGACAAACCCATACTGACCGTTTTCAATAAGATGGATCTATACGAGCAAAAGACGTTTGACGAGTGGCTGGAGCCTGCGACGAAAAAAGAATTACTGGAAGATTTGCAGGAACGCTGGCAAAGAGAAACGGGGGGACATGCTGTTTTTGTTTCGGCGCTGGAAAGAAGGAACTTAGATTTACTTCGGAACAGTATTCTTGATACGGTAAAGAAGATGTATCAAAAGCGGTATCCTTACAAAACTGCATTCTTTCAATAGCAAGACACCATAATAATGGATCAGACATCTAACAGGTGGTTATTATTTTTAATCGGCCTTGCTGTATTGGTCAACCTGAGCGGCATATTCAATCCGTTAATGGAGCCTGACGCCTGTGTGTATGCGATCGTTTCAAAGAACATGGTGCTGAGAAATGATTGGGCAGGATTGTATTTCAATGGCGCCGACTGGCTCGACAAACCCCATTTTCCCTTCTGGATCACAGCGGCTTTCTTCAGGATCTTCGGCATACATACCTGGTCCTATAAACTCCCGGCAATCTTATTTGTATTTCTCGCAGCACGTTACACCTGGCTGCTTGCCAAACAACTCTATAATGAACGTATCGCCCTCTGGGCGGTACTGATCTTGCTGACGGCTGAACATATCATCCTTACGAATAATGATGTCAGGGCCGAACCCTACTTAACTGCCCTTATCATAGCCGCGATCTATCACTTCAGGAATGCTTTAGGAAAAGAACGTGTATTCTTTCACCTGGTCATTGCCTCTTTTTTTACTGCCTGTGCATTCATGACCAAGGGCCTGTTTACCCTGATTCCCATTGCCGGCGCCATCGCGGGTGAATTGATCATCAAACAAAAATGGAAGCTCTTTATTTCCTGGAAATGGCTGGTCGCGCTTGTATTGATCGCCTTGTTCATCACGCCGGAGTTATATTGTCTCTGGTTACAGTTTGATAGTCACCCGGAGAAAACCATATTTGGCAGGACCGGTGTATCCGGGATACGGTTCTTTTTATGGGATGGCCAGTTTGGGCGTTTCACGAATACCGGCCCTTATAAAGGAGAAGGGAGCCCGATATTTTTCCTGCACACTTTACTCTGGGCTTTTCTCCCCTGGTCAATTCTCATGTATGGTAGCCTGGTGAACAAGATTGGTAAGCTCGCAGATCCCACGCTAAGAGAAAAAGAAGAGTGGTTCAATTTCTACGCTGCCATTTTTACTTTATTCGTTTTTTCCATCTCCAGTTTCCAGCTACCGCACTATACCAATATCATTTTTCCCATGCTGGCGATCCTGGTGGCAAAATATATGGAAGATTTAAAGGGAAGGGCTGAGGTGATTTTCAAAGTCATTCAAAATTCAATCGCGATAATATTATTCCTCGCCATTATCCTGCTCCAGGTGTTTTATTCCCCGCATCTGCCATCCCTGTTTTTAATTTTCCTTATTGCATTCTTCATAGTCTTATTAATAAAAGCAGGCAGTTGGTTTTCTGTCAAAGGCTACAGGTTAGCCATCTTTCGTTCTGTCCTCGCCATTATGATCTTCAATTTATATCTCAATTGGTTCTTTTACCCTGACCTGTTGAAATATCAATCCGGGAGCGAAGCGGCGTTTTATATCAATAAAAATTTTCCGGGGAGCCCGGTCATCAAGCCTTCCATCTACTCTCCTGCTTTTGAATTTTATTTCAAGGGTGAGGTGCAGAAAAATGTTAAGGATAGTATTGCTCCCGGAATGGTATTCTTACTTACAGAACAGGAATTAGTAGGATTGAGTGCTATAACCAGGAAGCTGGATTCTTATAAAGAGTTCCCGGAGTTTCATGTCACGACCCTGAACATGAAGTTTATCAATAAGAAGACAAGGCATCTTGAGTTGAAGAAATATTATTTAGTAAGAGCGACCCATTAACTGCCAACTATTCAACCCCTTTTCCTGATAAATAAGAGTTCACTTTTTCAAGAACTACAACAGGATCAATTCCTGTAATACAAGGACGAGTAATACAAGTTGTCTTCCGGTGATTCGCCGCGCTCACACAAGGTGAGCAGGGAAGTCCCAGGTAAACAGCTTCCGCATTGCCCAGTGGTAAATATAAATGAGGCGTCTCGGGCCCAAAGAGCACAAAGACTTTCAATGCTGTCACAGAAGCAAAATGTGCCGGGCCAGAATCATTGGTCAGCATCAGGCGGCTCCGGGAATAAAGCGGCACCAGTTCTTCAAATAAAAAGAAGCCAGCAGAATTAATGCAGCGTACATGTCCAATTTGTTTCACCACCTCTTCCACATATTCCTTTTCTTCGGGTGAGCCTGTCGCAATGATCAGCACCTGGTTGTATTTCGCAAGCAGTTGTTGTGCCACGGCAACGAAATTCTCCTGGGGCCATCGGCGTTGGGGAAGCATGTCTGAAGCATTCACATTAAACAATACAATCAGCTCCCCATTCCATGCCGGGTAGAGTTGCCGGATCTTATTCTCAATGTTTTCAATTGCCCCCGGGGAAACAGGTGCTTTTGTTAATGTCAATTCTGAAGGAGCAACAGGTATGGTTGAATAAGGGTTGTGAAAAAGACCGAGTGCCTTATTCACCAAAGAAATAAAATTGATCGCAATGTGTACATGTGGGTTATAGCGGACTTTTCGATTCACCAGGTTGCCGCGATAAAGTCCTTCATCATGAAAGTTGGTGAAACCCACCCTTGACCTTGCCCCGCTAAAAAAACCAAGTAGTGCAGTAAATCGGGAGAACAGTTCCAGGTCGATCACCGTCGAGATCTTTTTTCTCCTGCACCAGGCCATAAACCGAAACACATCCCCGGTCAGGGAAAAGAAATTATTGGCGTTCATTTTAAAAATATGGTCATCAGGAACCGTTTGCAGGATAGCCAGGCTTTTATAGTTCTTTTTAAATATGGCGAAATAGAGTTCCGCTTTTCCGTCGTGCTGCAGTTTGCGCATGGCAGGATCTACCAGGATAGCACTGCCCATTTCGGATAGTTCGATGAAGAGGGTGCGTTTAAGATGGGGCTTTCTTCTTTTTGC
>DATINK010000183.1:0-2765 GCA_035474355.1 Chitinophagaceae bacterium
TGGCCAGGATCTCCTGCGCCTGCGCAGACCGGACAAGTATGAAAGCGGCCACCACAAAGCGTATCAATTTACTCATAATAAAGCCTGATTAAAGTGTCAATAATATCTTTAGCGATCCCTGTTTTATGCTTCTTGTCAAAACCAATTTCCGTTCCTCCTTTATCGAATACAGTCACCTGGTTGGTATCATGACCGAACCCTGCACCTTCATCATTCAGGGAATTCAAAACGATCAGGTCCGCATTCTTTTTTTTCAGCTTGGCGATTGCATTTTCCTTTTCATTATTCGTCTCCAGTGCAAACCCAACCAGGACCTGCCCGGATCGTTTTTGTTTGCCCAGACTTGCCAGGATATCCGTTGTGTGTGTGAGATCGATCGATAATTTCCCTTCCGCCTTTTTGATCTTCTGCCCCGCTTGTTCCTGCGGTTTAAAATCAGCGACCGCTGCTGCCATGATGGCGATATCTGCTGATGCAAAAAGACGCTCGCTTGCCCTGAACATTTCCTCCGCCGTTCCTACTCTCGTCACCGAAATTCCATTTGCAGAAAAATCCGTGGTCGTCGGCCCCAGCACCAGGCTCACTTCCGCACCCCTTTTATGGAGTTCTTTGGCGAGCGCTATCCCCATTTTCCCGGAGGAATAATTACCAATAAAACGAACGGGGTCAATCGGTTCGTATGTAGGACCCGCCGTAACCAGGGCTTTTTTACCTTCCAGGGGACGGGTCAAAAAAAAATTGGCGCCGATAAAGTCCATGATCTTCTCCGGTTCCGCCATTCTTCCGTCACCCACCAGCCCACTGGCCAGTTCTCCTTTTTCAACGGGTATGATCGTATTCCCATAAGAAGCGAGCTTTTCAATATTGGCTTTTGTCGAGGGATGCAGCCACATGTCTTCATCCATGGCCGGGGCGAGTAGCACAGGACAGGTTGCAGAAAGATAGGTAGCCAGTAAAAGGTTATCGCATTGACCATGGGCCATCTTCGCAAGGGTATTACAACTCAATGGTGCGATCACATACAAGTCAGCCCAACGGCCCAGCATGACATGATTCGACCAGCTTTGTTCATCAAAAAGTTCAGAGAGAACCGGGTTGCGGCTTAATGTAGACAGCGTAAGCGGGGAAACAAAATCTTTTGCAGAAGGGGTGCAAATAACTTTTACTTCAGCGCCGGCCCTGACCAGTAACCTGACCAGGTAAATGGATTTATAGGCAGCGATGCTGCCCGTGATGCCTACTAATATTTTTTTACCCTCGAACATAAGAATGCAAAATTACCATATTCTCTGCCCCTAACCCCTCTAAACCCCCAACCCCCTAAAGGGGGGAATTAGATTTTAATTCATGTGAATACAAGTTTGTTTACCCCCTTTAGGGGGCAGGGGGTTAGGGAGTAAATAAAAAGCGATCGCTATTTGCAATCGCTGAATGATATTATAGACAATGAACTGAAAACTGATCAGGTGAACAGCTCATCTTCCCCTTTCCTGAAATAGATCTTATCCTCCAGGAATTCCTGGGTAGCCAGCAGGGCCGGGTTGGGCATCCGCTCATACGCGCGGGAGATCTCGATCTGCTCTTTATTCTCATGAATTTCTTCGAGACTATCGGTATGGCTCGCGAATTCTTCCAGTTTGTTATGCAACTCTTCTTTCAAAGAAATGTTGATCTGGTTGGATCTTTTCGCCACGATGGCGATAGACTCATAAAGATTCCCGGTCTTGTTCTTGATATCATCCAGGTTACGGGTTTCCACGTTGTTGGTGATACCTGCGCTTAACTGGCGTCTTAACTTACTCATTGGCTGAATTTTTTTATGTTGGTTAGTGCTAATCCTAAAAAATCTTCTGCTTCTTTCCGCAGCCCGCTTTCGGGGAAACGGTCTACAAACTCATTGCATTCTGTCACCACCTGCTCATAGCGTTCCGCTTTCTTTTCCTCAATGCTCAATCCTGCAAAACGGTAATATGAACGGATGACCATGATCTTGTATTCATCGGCTTTGGCGGATTCGGGATATTTATTAAGAACAGCCGTGAAAGCCACCCCGGCTGCCCTGAATTGTCCCAGGTCAAAATATAGCTGTGCGCTTTTAAAATCTTTGATCTCCAGTTTTGCCCGGCATTCATCGATAATCGTATTTGCATCTTTGTTACGGGCAGAACCCGGATGCGTATTGATATAGATCTGCATCATGCCCATGGCCTTGATCGTATTGGTCTGGTCCAGTTCAGGCTTGGGCGATTGCTTATAAAAAGACAGGGCCCTCATGTAATCGACTTCCTCGGCACGGACACTGTTCGGAAAAACTTCCAGGAAATTCTTGAACATGTTTTCCGCCAGCTCGTAATCCCGCATATACCAGGCACAATAAGCATACTTATAATAAATATCCTCAAATGCCTTGTCGAGCTTATAATAAGGAATGATATCCTCATAAAGCATCTGCGCCTTGGCATATTTTTTCTTGACAAAGAACTGCTCGGCCATCCGCAATTTGTAAGCGGTGTCCTTACTCTTCATGATCTTGTTCATACCCCCGCCACAACTGCTGATAATGAGGGCTAAAATGATTATCCGGCTGAATTTCATAATGATTGAAGGCCCCCCTACGGCGGGGGCGGGCCCGCCCGAACGTTACGTTCGTAACGGGCGGGCAAAGTTAGTTTATAATGGCCAAAACTTGGGTAAAAAATACAGGTTGCCAAAGCGCAGTAGTTAATGTTTATTTAAACCACTCCCTGGCCCCCTAAAGGGGGGAA
>DATINK010000184.1:0-3189 GCA_035474355.1 Chitinophagaceae bacterium
TGCTAAATGTTGAGTTTTAAATAAAGAATTTTATTGCTATTTAGCATTTAACATCCCCGCCTGACTGACGTCAGTCGGGCAGGTAACATTTAAAATTTCTCTATCTTCCACCAATGGGTGAAAAAAGCTTTTCATTTCAACAGGCTGCCTGGAGAAGATTGCGCAAGAACAAGGGTGCAGTATTTGGCCTGATCGTGATCAGCCTTGCTGTCTTTGTTGCCATATTCGCTTATTTTCTCGCCCCGGATTCATCTCCCGATGCGAACAGGATCATTGTGGAAATTGATGGTAGAAAGCCAGGAACCAGCCAGCAATTCATTAAAGTAAAAAAGGAAAGAAAGATCCCAAAAGTTGGGTTTTTTAAACAGCTGATGAGCGGACAGGAAGACGCTTATTATTTTGTCCCCGTCACCGCAAGTGAAACAAAAGGTGACAGTGTCATTGTTGAAAAATTGATTGGGGAAGGAGTCAGTGAACGCCAGGCATATCATGCATCCCAACTTGCATCCACCCCCATCGTCAGGAAAAAATTTATCCTGGGTACAGATAGTTATGGAAGAGATATTTTGAGCCGCCTGATCGTAGGAACAAGGGTTAGTTTAAGTGTTGGACTTATCACCGTTATCATTTCACTGACCATTGGCATGGTGCTGGGATCATTGGCAGGATATTATCGCGGGCGTACAGACAATATCATCATGTGGTTCATCAACGTGATCTGGAGTGTCCCGACGATCCTATTAGTATTTGCCATCACGCTGGCGCTGGGAAAAGGGTTCTGGCAGGTGTTTATTGCTGTCGGACTTACCATGTGGGTAAATGTGGCAAGACTCGTACGCGGACAAGTAATGGCTGTCCGTGAATTTGAATATGTAGAAGCTACACGGGCACTTGGATATTCAGATCTCAGGACCATCGTCCGTCATATCTGGCCCAATATCATGGGGCCTGTCATGGTGATCACCGCTTCCAATTTTGCATCGGCCATTGTTATTGAAGCGGGGCTTAGTTTTTTGGGAGTCGGTGTACAATATCCTCAGCCCAGCTGGGGCTTGATGACGAAAGAAAATTTCAATTTTGTGATCACGCAGAACCCGATGCTGGCTTTTGCGCCTGGATTTGCGATTATGATCCTTGTATTGGCATTTAATCTTCTTGGAAACGGGTTGCGAGATGCACTCAATGTTCGAGGACGCATTTAAATCGCTTTTTTGCCGGGAAGACGGTAAGGCGGTAAGTATTATTCGAAGCAGCTTTAAAGTTAACTTTCCGTCTTCCCGCCTTCCCGGCTATTCTCTCTTCTTGAATTAATATCAACAACAACCAAAGTAGCAAGACATAAAAAGAAGAGGCTTCCTATTTTATCAGTTTCTATTAAATCGCTGAGGAAATTCACAACGATGATCATGGTGATCATTATGCCAGCTGTAAAGGCAACAGTTTTATAAAAGATATCATTGATACGCCGGTACAGGGTTTCCGCATAATACAACATCGCACCCAGCAAAACCAGGAAGAAGATCAGCCCTGGTATACCCTGCTCTACCGCGAGTAAAAGGAAATAATTATGTACTGTTGAATGATCTTCGTTATTACTCACCCAGGTCTTAAAAGCCGGTACCGCATAGGGTTTGTAATTTTCATAAAAAGTATTCGGCCCTGTCCCGGTAAGCGGATTTTCTCCTACCATGTTGATACCTGCGATCCAGCGATAGAATCTTTCTGCAGTTGAAACATCCTTACCCTCGTAAGTAGCGATGAGATGCTCCCTGAAATTTTCATGAAAAATGGTGTTTTTATAATCATTGGCGAATCGCAGGTAGCGGTCTTCGGATTTAACCCAAAATAATCCTCCCGTGATCAATCCTGTAAGCAGAATGAAAGAGATCAACAATAATTTTTTCCGGATCAACCATCCGGCCAGGATCCCGGCGGCCAAAGCCAGCCAGGCACCCCTTGAATATGAAAATACAAGTGCAACTACCAGGAATCCCATCATCCATTGTAACCTGCTCTTCCATTTTGCTGAAGTACTGAGTTTATAGAAAGCATAAAATAAGGGTAGTATACAAACCAGCATGGCGGAATAATTCACGTGGTTTCTGAAAAATGGGGCAACTGCATTACTTACGGATGCAAATTTGAATGTAGTCATGCCCTGCCTGGCAATGGTGATCGCAACGATGATAAACATAGAAGAAGCCAATAGCAGGGCCGCCATACGCAATGCCCGTTTGTCCTTAAAAAGTAAAAGCGGTATGCCTGTAAATGCGCCTATATACCAGGTCTTGGCCAGTAAATATTTAAAGGAGACCATTGGATCAGTTGAGAAAAGCAGGGTGACGACGGACCAACACAAAGCGATCAATAAAAGGGAGATCAATAAATGCCCGGATTTCTTCCGATCCAATGCAGCAGGATTCGCGGCATAATAAAATATAAACAGGCAGCTGGCGAACAACATGATCGCCTCGTCGGGAATATCGGTACCCAGGGATGATGAAAACTGGTATTCAGCGGAAATGGGCAGAGAAAATAATAAGATCCAGAAAACAATATCCATGTGTTGCCACCCTGAATAAAAAAATAACAGCAGGAACGGAATGCCGATAAAGATCCATTGACCGGTGACAATCGCCAGGGCTCCTGCTGCCAGGAAAAGGGATCCAAAGAAGCCGAACCTCAGGTAATCATTATGAATGACTTTGTTCAAGCGGGGTTGTTTTTCTTCTTTCCAGTACCATCGCCAGTAATAAACCAAAAAGCAGGCTAAGCAGTGCCGTTGAAATAAGGATCTTTATTTTTCGCGGTTTATCCGGGTTGTTGGAAACCTTGGCATTTTCCACCACGATGAGAACAGGGGGTTTATTATCCAGCATCAATTCGTATTCGCTGGAAAGCTTTTCATTTTCCTGCCATTGTGCATTCAGTGAACTGAGCCGGGCCAGTTTTGAATCTTCTCCGGCTTTACCGGAAGTGGCCAGTTTGCTGATGCTATCGATCCTTCCCTGTAATCTTTGCTGGTTTAATTGCAATCCTTTTAATGCCGCTTTATTCACGGCACTTTGTATATCGCGGTGCAGGGCATCCAGGGTTTTTGTTATAGCGTCCGCGAGTTGCGGTGCGAGGTGTTTGTCCGTGTCCCATACTTTTACTTTCAGTTCGCCATAATCACTTTTGATGATGCGG
>DATINK010000185.1:0-5147 GCA_035474355.1 Chitinophagaceae bacterium
AATTGAACTTTCCGCCTTCCCGCCTTCCCGGCAAATCCCAGGTAGTTATTGATCATTCTTTCATCATTTCTTGGATCGCATCGATGATATTTTCAACATTCGGCTTACTGAAATAATCTCCATCTGAACCATATGCGGGGCGATGAGCTTTAGCAGTAATTGTACGTGGCGCCACATCCAGGAATTTATAACCACCTTGCTCTTCCATCACTTTATTAAACATGTAAGCCGCAGCTCCACCGGGAACATCTTCATCGACAAATACGATGCGGTTTGTTTTTTTAAGAGAAGCAAGGATCTTATGATGGATATCGAATGGTAATAAGGTCCTGGCATCCACGATCTCACATTGGATATTGCCCAGTTCTAATTTCGCAGCAGCTTCCTGGACTATACGCAATGTGGATCCATAAGAAACAATCGTAATATCATCGCCCTCACGAATAACCTCAGGAACACCAAATGGTATTGTGAAGTCGAGGAGATTGGAAGGTAATTTTTCTTTCAGCCGGTAACCATTTAAACATTCGATGATGATGCCGGGATCATTACTGCGTAGCAATGTATTATACATGCCCACAGCCTGTGTCATATCCCTGGGAACACATACATACATTCCCCTCAATGCATTGATCACAACGCCCATGGGTGAACCGCTATGCCAGATGCCTTCCAGTCGATGGCCCCGCGTCCTGATGATCAGGGGACAGGATTGCTGTCCCGCCGAACGATAATGTAAAGTAGAAACATCATCACTCAGGGGTTGCAATCCGAATAAAAGATAATCCAGGTATTGTATTTCAGCTATGGGTCTTAACCCGCGCATGGCAAGGCCGATACCCTGACCTACAATGGATAATTCCCGGATACCGGTATCGAAGATCCTTTTGTCTCCATGCTTTTCCTGCAAGCCACTGAAACCCTGGTTGACATCCCCGATAAAACCAAGGTCTTCTCCAAATGCGATCACTTTCGGATTTGCACTGAACAACTGGTCAAAATATTTATTCAGTATTTCAAAACCATTGACAGTTCCCACATCTTCCGGATAGATAGCATTCACCACTTCTACTTTCATCGCGCTCCTGGGGCCTTCATTGTATAAATTAGTGTCGTAAAGTTTTTTGTTTTCTTCTGACAGGTCATGGTAATAATCTCTTGTCCAGAAAGCCGCATCTGAGTTGCCAGCGATCTGTAAGGCGGCATGTAACGCTTTCATGACATCCCTGCGCAGCGGCTCACGAATAGCAACCAATTCTGTCGCAAGCTTTCTTAGTTCAGTTGCGTGAAGTGGAAGATTGCCTGCCATAGTTTGCAGCAGCTCTGCACTGCGATTAATTTGTTCACGTATGGGTTGATTGAATTTTTCCCAGGCACCCATCTTACTCTCTCTCACTTTTTCTTTTGCCTTTATTTCAATTTCATCCAACTCATTTGCTTCTGCCAGTGCATTTGCAATGATCCATTCCCTCATTTTCTTAATCCCATCCCATTCCCTCTCCCATTCCAGTCTTTCCTCCGGTTTATAACGCTCATGACTGCCGGAAGTGGAATGTCCCTGTGGTTGGGTGATCTCATCTACATGGAATAAAGCGGGTATATGTTTTTCCCTGGCCAGGCGAATACCTTCTTCAAAGACCTCGCACATGCCTGCATAATCCCATCCTCTCACCTTATATATATGTAGTCCGTTCGTGCCCTCCTTTTTATCCATCCCGCTCAATGCTTCGGAAATAGACCCTTTCGTGGTTTGAATTGACTTAGGTACAGAAATTCCATATCCATCATCCCATACGAAGATGGCCAGGGGAATTTGCAAAACGCCGGCAGCATTGATCGTTTCCCAAAAATGTCCTTCGCTGGTAGAGGCATCCCCGATGGTGGTAAAGCAAACTTCATTGCCATTCGCCGACAAGGATTCAAACGGTTTTAATTGTTCAATGTTCCTGAAAGCTTTCGACGCAAATGCAAGGCCCAGGCCGCGGGGCATTTGTCCCGAAGTGGGTGCTATATCTGCCGAAACATTTTTCCGGTTCACCAGGTCGAGCCACTCTCCTTCTTCATTGATCCATTTATTTGAAAAATGACAGTTCATCTGCCTGCCTGCACTGGAAGGTTCCCTGAAGAGGTCGGGGTCTGCATATAATTGAGCGAAGATCTCTTCAACTGTTACCAGACCTGCCGCTAACATAAAGGTCTGATCACGATAATAACCGCTTCTGAAGTCGCCTGGTTGGAAGAATTTTGCCATGGCTACCTGGGCCAATTCTTTACCATCTCCGAAAATCCCGAATTTGGCTTTCCCGGTAAGCACTTCCCTCCTTCCTAACAAACTGGTTTCCCGGCTTATACAGATTATACTATAATCATTCAGGACTTCAGACCTGAATTTATCGAATGACAATTTGGAGCCTTCATTCAACACTTGCAGCGGGCTATTTTCCATGCGACAAAAATAGGAAGTTTACGAGCATACCGGCCTCGTTAAAAAATCCTTAACCCAGTTGCAACCCTTCTATGAGGTCTGCCATCTTTATCGTAAATTTGGCATCCCCAAACGGGTAAGTATGAAGAGAATATCAATCCTGATCCCCTTATTAGCCGCTTGTTTTATGGCGGTTGCACAGGCTGACACCAAGGTATCAGACACAACTACTATCCCGAAAGAAGACCCGATCGTTTTGAAAGAAATGGAACACGATTTTGATAAGATCCCCCAGGGCAAACCGGTTTATTATAGTTTCCTGGTAACGAATACGGGGACGACCGAATTGAAATTAGATGATGTTCACGCAAGTTGCGGATGCACGACTCCTGAATGGAGCCGCAGCCCGATCGCACCCGGAGGCACTACATTGATCAAAGTCGGATACAACGCCGCAGCTGAGGGATATTTTGAAAAGTTCATTACGGTATCATATAATACATCACAAAACAAACAAATCAAGATCAAAGGCACGGTTTGGAAGGCCCCGGAAGGCGCAGCCCCTGCCAATGCATCTGTTGAATTTTTAAAAAAGCAATCACTCTAAAAATTTGTAAACCATGAAGAAGATTTTTTTGCTGGCAACTGCTTTCGCATTCACACTGGCTGTAAGTGCCCAAACCAAGGCCGATTCAGTGATCCACGTGAATACGGAAAAACATGATTTCGGAAAATTGAAACAAGGAATTCCTGTTATTTATTTCTTCGAGATCAAAAATATCAGCGATGCGCCCATTACAGTTGAAAATACCTGGGCCAGCTGTGGTTGCACAACTCCCGACAAGATCGCTGAACCCATCGCTCCTGGTGCAACAGCCAAGTTGAAAGTTCAGTATAACGCCGCGTCCCTGGCTACATTCACCAAGGATGTATATATCAAACTGGCGGGCATCGACCAACCTAAGTCTGTACAGATCACAGGCGATGTGTTGAGTCCTGAAGATTACGAAAAATACCTGAAGGAAAAGGCTAAGAACTAATTAACGAAACCGGTTTAAACCTCTACCAGATCCCTGCAGCTTGCTGCGGGGATTTTTTTGGCCCCTCACCCCAGCCCTACCCCCTGGCCCCCTAAAGGGGGTAATAATTTTTCATATCAAGAATCTTTACATTTTTCCTGATATTAGCATGTATAGTTTAAACTATGAAACAGCAACTTCTCGATGCCTGGCGCATCAACAATAAGATGAACCTGCTGCTGATAGATAATATCAGTGATGCAGGTATGCAAAAAACGGTAAGCACACGCGGGGGCAGGGCCGTTTACCAACAACTGGTTCATGTACATAATGTCCGTATGCAATGGTTGGAGATCTGTGCCAAAGACATACATAAGAAGTATAAGGTGTTGAATAAAGAAGCTGCCTATGATAAAAAGGGGTTACGAAAAGCATTTGAAGATTCAGCCAAAGGCCTGGACGAGCTTTTTTCCAGGAGTTGGGATGATGGAGGCAAAGTAAAAAGTTTTAAGACCGGGCTGATCCCGATGCTGGGCTATTTCATTTCTCATGAATCTCATCACAGGGGAAGCATCATGCTCACACTCAAACAAACGGGGGAGAAAATTCCTGATACCGTGAAATGGGGGATTTGGGAATGGGGGAAATGAAATGTAAAATGCAAAATGTAGAATGTAAAATGTAGAAGTGGAGCTGGATTTTACTCTTTCATATATTTCTTAAACACCCCCGACTGCAAAACATATTTTATCACCGCCGCCTGGAATTCCTCATTCTGTTTCGCCGGGCCATTCTGCGAAGTGAAGTAGATCGTATAGAATTTATTATTCCGGAAGTTGAAGGCGGGATCCCTGATGTCTTTGGATGAAATAATAAAAGTAAAGAGCTTGGATTTGGTCTTGGCTTCATTATCTCCTGTAGTTCCTGTTTTCGCGTAGAAATAATAAGGATCTGCATCTTTCAGCATCAATCCCAGCCTGGCGGCTGTTCCCTTGTATAAGGCATCATGCATGCCCGTAAATACGTTTTCCCTGATGATAGAGAGATAATTGTTATAAACGATATCAGCATTCACCTCAAAGGGTGAGAACGTAGTCGGCAAGGCATAAGGATTCAGCGTTAGCGAATAATTCCGGTTCTGCGTGATCAGTTTGCCATAAGCATCCAGCATTTTTAAAGGAGGTACCATGACCTGGCTACTGCCTTTTACATGTCCCCGGAAACCGGCCATGAACAACTCATTCGGCTTATGGTGATCCATCTGTGTGGCCTGCTGGTCCCATAATCCATATTCGGGAAGAATAAATCCCGATTTACGATAAGCATCCCCGAACAGGGTTGAATCATAGGTGGATTCGAACTTATCAAAGCTTTTCCCGGCAAACTTTGTATAGATGCCATAGTTATTATTCAGGCCGATTGAAGTAAATGAACTATCCGATCCAAAATCTGCTTTCCCGTTGAGATAACCTGGCCAGTTTTCAAATCCGTTCAGCCAATAAGACTGTCCCTGGTAAGTAAAATAGGGCCAGTGCAAACCAGGATCAGGATTATTGGTTGCAAAATAACGGGTCAATATCCTGGAAAGATCCTGTCTCGGATAAGAACCGAGTAACAAAATGTTTGAGTGGTAATAATTGTCAGATAACCTGAAATATTCTGAGACTTTGTTGATCGGCCCGTTATAATTTTCAAAATCATAT
>DATINK010000186.1:0-4756 GCA_035474355.1 Chitinophagaceae bacterium
AATACTTATATGTTGAGCCGGAACCTGAGCTTTAATAGCCGGGTTTGGGAACTAACTCTCCAGGGCGATTTTAATTTTTTCCGATTCATGCCAGGTGAACCCCAGTATAGTTTTACACCCTATATCACGGTCGGCGGCGGGGTATTTAGTTACGACCCCTATGCTTTCCTCCAGGGACAAAAGGTTCTTTTACGTCCCCTGGGTACGGAAGGACAGGGCAGCACACTTTACCCGGATCGTAAACCCTATAGTTCCATGGCCATCTGCATTCCTTTTGGTGCGGGGTTCAAGTATTCATTTAATGAAAGGACAAACATTGGATTTGAAATATTATACCGGTTTACCAATACTGATTACCTGGATGATGTAAGTAAAGATTATGTAGACCCGTTGGCCTTTCCAACAAACCCTGATGGTAGCCCTTCTAATGGCTTTCTTTTATATGACAGGTCCTATGAACTGGGTGAACCCATTGGTATTACCGGGAGACAGCGTGGGAACAGTAAGCAAAAAGACCAGTTTGTAACAGCGATGGTCCACCTTACCTTTAACCTGCAGTCTTATAAGTGCCCCACGGCTAAATAGCCATCCGTCTTTCTGAAAAAATCAAAACCTAATTTAAGCGAGGTCTTAAACATTCTCTTACCAGGGGAGTCTGTTTGTTTGAAATTGATTCTTCACTCAAAAACGAATATTTATGCGCCTGACTAAAATGCTAATTGCGCTTTTTGCGGTAACACTTTTCAGTTTTACAACCCGGTCAAAAGAAATGAACCCGGGTCCCTGGGTATTCCTGGGAGACAAATCTGTAAGTTTTGGGAATGATCACGATGTCATGCATTTCGGGAACATCGCTGACGGCTTCCGGTATATAAAATTGAAAGTAACGGAGGGTCCGTTGAAAATGTATGACATGAAAGTTTATTTCGATAATGGAGAAGTGCAGGATGTTTGGATCCGGGCACGAATTAACAATGGTGGTGAAAGCCGCCAGATCGATCTGAATGGGGACATCCGCCACCTGGACAGAATCGAATTCTGGTATGAAACAAAGGGGTTCATACATGGCAATGCGAAGATGAATGTCTACGGCCGCTTGTAACCAGCCCGAAAAATATCATTACAAAAAGGGATCGACTCAAAACGATGAGGCGGTCCCTTTTCTTTTGATGAGGATTGTATCATTCTGGAAATTCTGCATAATTCATGATACCTTTGTGCCCGTTTTTTAAATATGTCAACACTCCTGGAAAAGATAGATAAGAACTCCCTGCCCCGCCATATTGCAATCATTATGGATGGCAATGGGCGCTGGGCCAAAGACCAGGGACAGGACCGGTTATTCGGCCATTTTCATGGCGTTGAAAGTGTGAGAGATATTGTAGAAGGCTGTGCGGAATTAGGGATCGACTACCTCACTTTGTATGCTTTTTCTACAGAGAACTGGGACCGTCCTCCTGATGAAGTGATGGGGTTGATGGAATTGCTGGTCACAACAATACGCAGCGAAGTGGAGACTTTAGATAAAAACAATATTCGTCTGCATGTGATCGGGGACCTGAAAATGTTGCCGGACTATGCCAGGAATGAATTGCAGGAAGCATTGGAGATCACATCGAAAAATGCAGGGCTCAACCTGGTGATGGCGCTGAGTTATAGCGGTCGCTGGGAAATATTGAATGCAGTGAAAAAAATTGCAGCCGATGTTCAGCAGGGTAAGATTGAAATAGAGGCGATCGACGAAGAGACATTGAGAGAGAATCTTTGTACGGCTGAATTCCCGGACCCAGAACTCATGATCAGGACCAGCGGGGAATTCCGGATCAGCAATTTTCTTTTATACCAGTTGGCCTATGCTGAGCTTTATTTTACCCCTGTCCGGTGGCCGGATTTCAGGAAAGAGAATTTGTATGAAGCCATTATTGAATACCAGGGCAGAGAAAGAAGATTTGGGAAGACGGGCGAGCAAGTGGAAGAAAAACCGCTGAGATAGAAGCCCGGTTTGTGACACGGTCTTTTTATAAGGCCTTTTTAACAAACACTTTCGATATTTACCGCTAATTTGCCGCCGGACAAACCCCGGTTTATTAGCTAACATTCAGAAAATAAATCGATTACACGGAGCGATCCGAAATCTAAAAACAGAAGACCAGAACAATCCAACATGCGAAGATTTTTACTCAGGCTTGGTGTTACGGCGATCGTTCTCTTAATGACAAGCACCGCCCTGCTTGCACAAGTTGATACAAGCAACCCGACTTCTATTGATCTCAAACTCCTGGAATGGAAAAATGCCAGGATCGCCAAAGAATATACCCTTTCACAGATCAGCATCACCGGTATCCGTTTTTTGGATACAGCGATCGTTCTTTCTATCGCCAATCTCCAACCGGGGGAAAAATTTATGCACCCGGGGGAAGATATTTTCGGGAAAGCCATCACCAGTCTCTGGAAACAAAAATTATTTTCTTCTGTTCAGATCTATATCACGCGCATAGTAGAAGACCAAATCAGTATAGAGATCAGCGTGGTGGAAAGGCCCCGGTTGGGCAATTTTAAATTCAACGGGATCAATAAAACTGACGCGGAAGAATTGCAAGGCAAGATCGGCTTGCTGAAACAAACCATTTTTACTGAGAATACTCGACGTAATATCGTTGAGGTCACTTCTAAATTTTACATTGATAAAGGGTTCCGGAATACAACGGTAATGATCAGCGAGAAGCCCGATACAACATTTGTCAACTCCATTTTTGTAACGATCGATGTAGACAAAGGAAAGCGGGTTCATATCAACGAGATCAATTTCTACAATAACGAAATGATCGACGGGATCCGGCTGAAAAAGCAAATGAAGGGCACCAAGGAAATGAGCAAGTTCACCCTGAAGCCTGACCGGCAGCCCGGCCCTTATGGGACCAAGAAATATTTATCCGTAAAAGACTACCTCAAAGACTGGGGATTCCTGTCCTATAGTAAAACAAAAAGACTGGTCGATCCCTATTTCCGGTTCAAGCTTTTCAGCTCGGCCAAACTGGATCCCAAAAAATACGAAGAGGACAAAGAAAAGGTGCTGGACTATTATAACGCGCAGGGATTCCGGGATGCCCAGATCATAGATGATACGACCATCAAAACGCCCAAAGGAAATATCAACGTGGAATTGAAAGTGCAGGAAGGCAGAAGATATTATTTCGGAAACATTACCTGGAAAGGAAATGCGAAATACGGTGATTCAATATTGAATGTGATCCTGGGGATCAACAAGGGAGATGTATATAACCTCGATATCCTGAACAAACGCATGGGGAAACAACTTTCCCAGCAGGGAGGTGATGTCAGCGGTTTGTATATGGATGATGGCTACCTGTTCTTCCGTATCGAAGCAGTGGAGACGGCTGTTTACAATGATACCATTGATCACGAGATCCGCATCGTGGAAGGCCCACAGGCCAGGATCAAGAATGTTACCATTGCCGGAAATGATAAAACAAAGGACTATGTGATCAGGCGTGAATTGAGAACGATTCCCGGGGAATTATTCAGTCGTGCCGACCTGATCCGTTCCCAGCGCGAACTGTCCAATCTTCAGTATTTCAACCAGGAGACCATTGATCCGGGTGTGGTACCGAATGCAGATGACGGAACCGTTGATATCAATTGGAAACTGGAAGAGAAATCTTCTGACCAGCTTGAATTGTCCGCCGGATGGGGTGGGGGCGTTGGATTGACCGGAACATTGGGTGTGACCTTTAATAATTTTTCTATCCGGAACATCTTTAAGAAATCCGCCTGGGATCCTTTACCCACCGGAGATGGCCAGAAACTGAGTATTCGTTACCAGTCAAACGGGCGCGCATTCCGTTCCCTGAGTTCTTCGTTCACAGAACCCTGGCTGGGCGGTAAGAAAAGAAATTCATTTACGATTGGCGTTAACAGCAGTAAATATTCCAATGCATTTGATCCGTTAACAGGTGAGATTGACAAAGCCAGGTCAGATTCCAATTACCTGCGGATCACCGGGTTTTCAATTTCTCTTGGAAAGCAGTTAAAATGGCCGGATGATTATTTCAGCCTTATTTATACGTTAAGTGTTACGCAATACAAATTGCGCAACTATCCCATCTTCGAAGGATTAAAAGATGGTACGTCAAGTAATATCAGTTTGAAGATCACACTCGCGCGTTCATCGGTATTCGATCCCACTTTCCCCAAGAGCGGATCCAGTTTTCTGGCCAGTTTGCAAATGACACCGCCCTATTCAGCTTTCAATAAAAAACTCACTACTTCGAGCAATCCCTATAAGACACCTGAATATTATAAATGGCGTTTCAGTGCGGAATGGTATGTTCCCATCGGCAAGCCCCTGGGTACCGACCATAGCAAGCAACTCGTGTTGAAACTTGCTGCGAAGTATGGATTCATGGGACGCTACACGCGCAAACTGGATTATTCTCCATTTGAAAGGTTCCAGTTAGGCGATGCGGGCATGACCAATAATTATGGCTTGGTGGGTTATGATATCGTCGCTCATCGTGGCTATCCTGTTTATGAATCCTCGGATCCAACCGTTAATCCAGATCAGCAAAATGCCTCGAAGTTCTTTACGATCTTTAACAAGTATACGCTGGAACTCCGGTTCCCGCTTGTTACCAATCCCAGCAGTACGATCTATGCCCTTGGCTTTTTTGAAGCAGCCAATGGTTGGTATAACTATAAAGACTATAATCCATTCCGTCTTCGCCGCAGCGTAGGC
>DATINK010000187.1:0-6238 GCA_035474355.1 Chitinophagaceae bacterium
TCCTCCTACTCAATTGAAATATTCACTCGAAACCAAATTGATCCGGAATCTTTTTTTTGCCGGTCAGATCAATGGCACAACCGGGTATGAAGAAGCCGCTTGCCAGGGTTTGATGGCGGGCATTAACGCACACCTGGCCGTAAGAGCCAAAGATCCATTCGTGTTGAAAAGAAGTGATGCGTATATCGGCGTATTGATTGATGATCTCATCAGCAAGGGGACCGAAGAACCTTACCGGATGTTTACCTCACGTGCAGAATTCAGGACCCTGTTGAGACAGGACAACGCAGATCTGCGGTTGACAGAAATAAGTTATGGATTGGGCCTGGCTTCGCAGGAAAGAATGGATAAGGTGGCTGCAAAGAAAGCCGATGTTGAAAAGATCATCAATATCCTCACTGAGTTCCCGGTAGAGTCTGTTGCCATTAATCCTTTATTTGAAAAGATAGGGTCTTCCCCAATCAGCGAAAAACAAAAAGCGCAAAAGATACTCTTGCGCCCAGATGTAGAATTAGAAGACATGATGGCAGAGGTCCCTGCCTTGTCAACGGCTCTTGACAACTATTCCAAAGAAACGCTTGAGCAGGCTTCTATACAGGTGAAATACGATGTTTATATTGAAAAAGAAAAAGAGCTTGTGCGTCGCATGAGTACATTGGAAGAATTACAGATACCCGAAAGCTTTGATTACAAAAAGATACTGGCCCTGGGTAATGAAGCTCGTGAGAAGCTGATCAAAATAAAACCTACCACCCTGGGGCAAGCCAGCCGCATCTCAGGCATCAATCCCAGTGATGTGCAAATACTGATGGTGTATATGGGAAGGTGAATGGTTAGGCCTTGATGCCCGGAACGCCGACTATTCTTTCTCTTTTGGTCAATGAATTGTGTTGGGTTCCCATGATCAGTCCCCTGCAATTGGAAGAGCCGCACTGACATTGAAATGGTTCCATGTTTTCGTCCAGGAACTGGGCATAATCAAGCGTAAGTTCTTCCTCTTTCTTAATATCCCGGATCGCAAATACATCCAATCCATCAAATGCCGTGTTGGGATTACAGCTATGATTTTGAGGCGCCCATTCAGTAGGGTCGTCGTCCCAAAGTATAAAAGCTTCCTCGCTTACGGGATAAGCGTAACGCCGGAAATTGAGTTTTTCTTTTTCGTTCCAGTGTTTCTCCACAAAGCGTTTGGTTACGATTCGTTGCGGTTTTTCCTCCCCCTTACAGATCAATTCTCCTTTTGAGATCTTGCGGGAAGCATAAATGCCAAATCCTTCAATGGCATCTCCCTTCATAACGAAAGGCTTGTTCTTACGTTTATAACGGGCAAGGCCCTCACTGATCATATGTTTTAAAAAGCCGGCCTGTCCGATACCGTCGTATTTCAAAATAAAATCTGCAGATCCCTCATAGCCGTCAGCATAAAAAACGGAACAGGTGAAATTGAGTTCCAGGAAATAGATGTCCCCTTTCTCATTTACCCTGAAATCAAAGCGTGCATATCCCATTCCATTGAACCCTTTGAATATTTTTTCAGCTGCTGTGCGGAGCTTTTTATCCAGCACAGGGTCGGTGCAAGGCACATTGCAATCCGGGTGAAGCTCTGAAGTCTTTAATGAATAGGTCTTGAATTCAAATCCCTTTGGAAAAAGATATTCGACAGGGCGGAAGACAGTGCATGTTTTACCATCCGGGTTGGCTACCACCAACACCGTAAGCTCTCTGCCCGCGATATATTCTTCAGCCAGGAGCGGGGCATATTCTTCCATGATCGATTCGGCCTTTTTCCTGAGCTCGGCTTCATTATGAACCAAGGAAGAGTCATCAACCCCCAGGCTATCTCCCGCTTTGGCGGGTTTGACGAACATAGGGAACGAAAGTTGTTTGATGGCATTATCTATATCATCCGAATTATTGATAAGTACATAAGAGGGGGTTACTACTCCTTCACAATAGGCTACATATTTCATCAACCGCTTCGGGACGTCGAATAATTTCATCGTCGGTCCCGTATAAGGAAGGTTCATGTGTTCGAGTGCATAGATCACATCGATACCCGGGACTTCCCACTCCAGGTAGCCTTCACAGAGGTTGACAAAGATGTCATATCCCTTGTTCCGCAATGAACGGATCTGTTTATAGGTCGTGAGTTTATTCAGGAAGACTGTATCTACCTGTGCTTCGGGTATCAGGTGTGCCAGGTGCCGCGGGGGATCATAATCTTTATAATCTACCGATGTAGTGGAATAGTCGGGTTGGAGAACACAGATTTTCATTATACACGAAGATATTTACGACATAGATATGAAGTGCAGGTAAAATTATTTAACCGTGATCGGTTTGCCGGCTTTTTTCGTCTTTGTTTTAACGGATGTCTTTGTCCTTTTTGCAGCCCTTCTTAAAGCATCTTCCAGGACCTCCACGATTACCTGTGTAAAGGATTCGCGTGAGATCGTTATGATAGCGCCTATCGATGTGTAGTCTTCGTCCGCGCTCAATCCGCATTGAGCGTTCAGTTCCAGCATATATAATTTCCCGCTGAGCTTATCCATCCGGATATCGATCCTGGTATAACCCGTTCCTCCGCAGGAACGATAAGCATCCAGGCTTAATTTCTTCAAAGGTTCTACCAGGGAAGGGTCAACGGGATAATAGTCATAAAAATTCTCTTCCTGGGGCATTGCCGATTCATCTCCATAGATCTCCCAAAGCCTGTCAAATGACAGGAATCGTTCCGAATCCGGCAGCGAAGGATGGAAAACCCTTTCAACGGGTTCATAGACCCTGCAATTGGCTATATCATCAGACGACCCGGTAATAAAAGTGGTGAATTCGGGACCCGTGATGAATTGTTCCACGAATAATCCATCTGCCAGCAGGTTCCAGCCATGATAACCCTTATGAATCTCTTCTACTCTCTTTGCCAGTTCATCTTCTGTGTTCACAACATTCTTGACGGATACGCCCATGCTGCCGCCTGATACAGCGGGCTTGATAATGATGGGCGTTCCCACTCTTTTGCAAATGCCGCGGGTGGATCCTTTCTTTCCATCGATCACCCGCCAGTTAGCGGTGGGCACCCCGGCTTTATCGAAAGCCTTCTTCATCGGGATCTTGGAAGTCGTGATATCATAGAAGTGTGCGTCAGAGCCGGTATAAATGAGTCCGTATTTCTCCAGTTCATGAATGACTGAAACGCCTGGTGTGCCGTTCACTTCATCTCCGTCACATAAATTGAAGACGAGGGGTGTTTTTCCATTGGAGCTGCCGGCGATCTGCTTGATCACCTGTTTATAGTTCTTTGTAGTGACCGGTTGCCATTTCCAATCGGCCTTCAGTTCTTCAAATACCTTGGTGAACTCGCCCTGGCTATGAGAGAAATCATAATAGTGCTGGATCTCCGGGTCATCCGATTCAAGGAAAGGGAAGAGTACCCAAACCGTATAGGGTTTCAGTAAACGCGTGGCTTGTGTCTTCATGCAATCATGCCCGTACTTTCCTAGTCCAACGCCGGGCCAGCTGTTGTTGAATAAAATCCGTAAACCGGTACTGCTTCAAGACATTTTTTGGCAGGAATGCCGCGCCTTTGATCTCTTTGAGACAACGCGGGCTTCCACAAAAACATTTGAAGGGTTGTATCATTTCCCATTCAGAGGATGGATAGAAAAAAGTCATTTCTTCTTCCGGCCGGATCTCCTTCAGGGCAATCACTTCCATGGTGGTCGTGTTAAAAAACACGTTGGGATCGCAACTGTGGTTGATGTACTGGAGAAACTCCGGTTGCATGGTGATGTGGTGTCCATCTCCAAGCTGAATAGTCAGGTAGGTAGGCTCGTCTGAAGTCGTTCCGGCTGAAAACCGGATGATCAGGTCGCCTGGTTTAAACGATTTTCTTGCGAAGAAAAATTTCTGGTTAATCGCATCGCTTAACCGTACTTGACCAAAATGATGATCGCTTATTAAGCGAAAATGGGGGTTAGTAAGTGTTACCATAGCTTAATTGGTTGCGAAAAGATAAAAATAATCTTTTAGTTAACCAATGATTTATCGTTAAATGTGAATAATTATTGACGATTGTTTGACATGCTTACTCCCCATAATGATGCATAATACCTGTAATGATGCTATAAAAAGCTATGATTTGTCAATGAAAACTGATAAAAGGCAGTTGATGATGAACTATCGTTAGTATAGAAGATGGATGGATATTCAAAAGGCTATAATGAGTAGAATAGATGTATGATTGTGGATAAACCTGCCATTAAAATGATAGGCCATGGCTAATAACAACCATGGCCCGCTCATTCATGAAGATCATGAAGCTGCCTTAGCTCCCAACATCAACAACTCAGTAACCTGTACTTCGGTGATGTATTTCTTGTTTCCTTCTTTGTCATTGTAACTGCGGCTGACCAATTTTCCTTCAATCGCCACTTCCTTACCTTTTTCAAGGTACTTTTCTACGATCTCCGCTACCTTACCCCAGGCAACCAGGTTATGCCATTGTGTTTCGGTGACCTTTTCACCCTTAGCATTACGATACGATTCATTGGTGGCCAGGCTGAATCTTGCCCATTTCTTACCACTTTCCGTTGTGCGGACATCCGGTGTCTTACCAAGATTGCCGATCAATTGCACTTTGTTTTTTAATGCGTACATAGTTTTAAGGTTTGTATCCCGGCTCGACGGGATGGTTATCAAATTTGTTATTTCAGTCGTTTCGGCGCCATCCAAACGACCCGACAAAGATGATATCACCGGAGCCCGATAGCCGGATTTTAACGCGTTACTTGCGGATGTAGCCGTTTGTAAGCGATTGTAGACATTTTTTGCTTACCTTTTGAAGGATCTTATCATCATGTCTCCGGTCGCTGATATAAAAACCTGCCTGGCCTGCGGTAAAACACTGAGGGGTCGTTCAGATAAAAAATTCTGCGACGATTATTGCCGCAATAATTATAACAACCAGCTGAAGAGCAGCAGCAATAATTATGTGCGGAATATCAATAATGCACTGGGAAAAAACAGGAGGATCCTTGAAAACATTTTCCCGGAAGGGGAGAAAATGACCAAGACAACCCGGGAAAAATTACAAGAGCGGGGGTTTCAATTCAAATACTTCACGCACACCTATACCAACAAGAAAGGGAACATCTATTACTTCTGCTATGAATATGGCTACCTGCCCCTGGATAATGACTGGTACCTGATCGTTACTAAAAAAGATAATTAATACAGGGCTTTTATTCAAGGGGGTGTTCTACAAATTTCTCATCCCTGGGTTTCAAATGATACTTCATGATCAGCCTTGCGCAGGTATTCCATCTTAATATGGAGTCATCCTTACCAGAAGGGCGGATCGCTTCCGCTTTTTCATAATGATCCATTGCGTCGCGTAACCATTCATAGGCAACAAATATGCTATCCGGCATCCGGCGGTTGATGACTGCTTTCCCCTGTCGTTCGCAGATCAGGCCTGAAAAGTATTGACGATCATATTCATTCGTTAAACGGGACAACAATTTTTTGGCTTGTGTAGTATCGGCCAGGGAGGGCGTTTCAAACTGGTCGGTGATCGCCAGCAGCATGGTCTGTATTGCCTGGGCATTATCCGGGTCGGCTTCCAGGATATCCAGGCAAATGCTTTCTGCCAGCATGGGCTCATTCAGCAAACGGTACCGCTCGGCTTTTTCAAGCGCCGTCGGAATACTTTCCTTCGAGATCGGTTTGATTTGAAACATATGAAAGAGTTTTTGAATGTAGTAATCACCGGCTACCCTGAGATAAGCGCTATCCATTCATTTTTTAGACCGAAACCTGCGGAAAAGCCTTTTCAGGGGATCATAGAACCTGTCTGCCACGCGCTCTTTCAAAGGTATGATAGCATTGTCCGTTATCGTAATATCCTGCGGGCAAACGGTCGTGCAACACTTGGTGATATTGCAATACCCAATGCCGTCGGCTTTTTTAAGATCAGCTAATCGATCCTCTACGTCAAGCGGATGCATTTCGAGAGATGCGATATGTACAAAATAGCGGGGACCGGAGAATTCGTTGTGCAACTGGTGTTCTCTGAGTACATGACAGACGTCCTGGCAAAGAAAGCATTCAATGCATTTGCGGAATTCCTGCACACGGTCAATATCTTCCTGGGCCATTCGCCAGGTTCCGTCGGCTGCATCGGGCGGGCGGGGTTTGAACTTTTTGATCTTTTTCTTCACTTCGAAATTCCACGAAA
>DATINK010000188.1:0-8686 GCA_035474355.1 Chitinophagaceae bacterium
GCTGTTGATCTATCACGGGGTGCATGACACGGTAAAAGGCTATATCTATTCAGCCTGTGCCGCTTTGCTGGATCTGGAGGATCCACAAAAGGAGATCGCCAGGCTTCCCTATGCTTTGTTCAAGCCTGAATTCGATTGGGAATTGAAAGGGGAAGTGAACAATGTATGTTTTCCAACCGGTACGATCCTGATCGATGATACCTTATATATATATTATGGTGCAGCTGATGAGCAGATCGCATATGCGTCTGTCAGCCTCTCCGGCCTGGTTAGCGAATTGCTAGAAAACGGGAGGCCCCATGAAAAATGAGATGCGGGAAAATAAGCTGCCGGGGATACTGTTTATTACCTCCTATCCCCCGAAAGAATGTGGTATAGCCACTTATTCTCAGGATCTGGTAAGGGCGCTTCATAATAAATTCGATCATTCTTTTCATATCTCTATCTGCGCCGTCGAGCAAGACCCGGAAAATCATTCCTACACTGACGAAATAAAATATATTCTTCGAACAGAGGAACCCGGCGCGTTTACGGATTTAGCCAATGCCATCAATGATAATACGGAGATCAGCATGGTAATGATCCAGCATGAATTCGGGTTCTTTGAAAAAAAGGAAACCGAATTCATTCAGTTTTTATATGCGCTCATTGCCCCGATAATCATTGTTTTTCATACCGTATTGCCCCGCCCGGATGATAGCAAAAGAACCGCTGTTGGGAAGATCTCGGGCATTGCCGAGTCCATAATCGTGATGACAAATTCTTCCGCAGAGCTATTAGTCCGTGATTATGGTGTCCCCCGCGAAAAGATCACGGTGATCCCCCATGGAACCCACCTGGTGCCCCATGCCGATAAGGAGTCCCTGAAAATAAAATATCATGTTTCCGGAAAAAAGATCTTGTCCACTTTCGGATTGCTGGGATCAGGAAAAAGTATTGAGACAACACTGGATGCATTGCCGGACATTATAAAAATTTTCCCGGATACATTGTTCCTGGTTATCGGCAAAACACATCCGTCTGTTGTCAAGCAGGAAGGTGAGAAATATCGTAAGATGCTGGAGACAAAGGTGGATACGCTGGAACTGCAATCCCATGTCCGGTTTATCAACTCTTTCTTACCCCTTCCTGAACTCCTGGAGTATTTGCAGCTTACCGACATTTATTTATTCACCTCGAGAGATCCTAACCAGGCGGTTAGCGGGACCTTTTCCTATGCCACGGGTTGTGGTTGCCCGATCATCTCCACGCCTATTCCTCATGCAAAGGAAGTCCTGCAAAATGACGCTGGGATCATTGTTGATTTTGAAGATTCAAAACAGCTGACAAAAGCAGTGATCAGTTTATTGAATGATGAAAACCTGAGAAATAATTTAAGTTCAAACAGTTTGCACCGAATGGCATCCACGGCATGGGAAAATGCCGCCATTGCCCATGCCCTGCTATTTGAAAAAAAGGGGAAGGGTCTTTTTTCATTACAGTATGCAGTACCCGGGATCAACCTTGATCATGTAAAAAAAATGACAACCAGCTTCGGAATGATCCAGTTTTCAAAGATCAATCAACCGGATATCGATTCGGGTTATACGCTGGATGATAATGCTCGCGCCCTGATCGCCTTCTGCCAGCATTTTAAAATGACGCGCGATGAAACCGATATCGCGTATATGAAAATCTATTTGGATTTCATAAATTTTTGCCTGCAACCAGATGGCTATTTTATAAATTATGTGAATGAACAACAACTGCCGGCTGAGCAAAATAATTCCACCAACCTGGAAGATGCAAAAGGAAGGGCTATCTGGGCGCTCGGGTACTTCATCTCCATGAGCGACCTATTGCCGGAGAAAATATTGTACCTGGTAAAAGAAGCCGAACTAACCCTGCAAAACGCATTGCAACATGTGAACAGGATGCATTCTACACGTGCGATGTCTTTTATCATAAAGGGGTTGTATTATTCAACGACTAAAAACGAGTCACTTCAACATATTTCATTGATAAAAATGCTTTCCAACCGGCTGGTTCAGATGTACCGGCATGAGGCGGGAAAAGAGTGGCAATGGTTTGAAATTTACCTGACTTATGCCAATAGCATTCTGCCCGAAGCGTTACTCTGTGCCTGGCTGGCTACGGGTGACCCTGTATACAGGGAAATCGCCAAATCATCTTTTGATTTTCTTTTGTCAAAAACTTTTGGCAGAAAAAGCATCCAGGTTATTTCTAATAAAAACTGGTTGCATAAAGGCAGAGAGCCGCTGCCTGCGGAATCGATGGTTACCCGGATGGGCGGTCAACAACCCATTGATGTTGCCTATACCATACTGGCATTAAGTAAATTCTATGATGTTTTCAAGGAAGAAGGATACAAACATAAAATGGAAACATCCCTGAACTGGTTTTTAGGAAATAATCACCTGGAACAGATCATTTATAATCCGTGTACTGGCGGGTGTTATGATGGACTGGAAGAGAATAATGTTAATCTTAACCAGGGCGCTGAATCAACAGTTAGTTACCTGATGGCCCGGTTAACGGTTGAAAAGCATTTCAGGTATAAGCATAATATGGAGCCCACTGCTTCTGTTTCGGTTGCCCCCAATTCTTCTTCATTCCGTTTAAAAACAACGATCTTAAGATCTTCCGTATCTGCCCATTCTGCAGGAGAAAATCTGTCTGAACAAAATCTTACCTTCAAATTGTAAACCCTTTTAAGTTTATAGCTTATTTTATGAAACCATCCCTTCTTGTCCCGGTCATTTTCATTGCCATTTTAGTTTCCGCCAGTCATTGTATTGCACAGTCAACCCCCAAAGCACATAAGGCAAACAAACCAGTTAGCACGGTAAGTACAGAAAATGTCGGTCCTACAATTGAGCATATAAATACTGAAACCGTACAACCAGGAAAAGATGGGAAACAGAAAAATGTCACTTCAATAGCAAAAGCCGGAACAGAAAAAATAATTCTTAAGTCTTCCCCTGCAACCAGTAAACCCAGTACAGGGATCACCAGGACCATGAGTAAAGGCAGCTTGCAATACACTGGGATCAACCAGGCAGTATTAACAGCAGGCTATAAAGATCTTAGTGCACGACAAAAAGCGCTTACTGATCTTCAGGCTATGGGCTGTACCCTGATTGCTGGTAACCCGGCAGGTGTATTTTGTAAAACCGTCGCACAGTTCAATAAAGCATTTGATTACCTGAAAAAAGGAAATATCGACGACGTCCAGGGTGACTTGTCAGATCCAAACCCAACATTCAAAACAAAAGAAACGCTGGATAACAGCGGGGTTTTTACAGTGACCGGCACCCCGACACTTTATATTAATAAGAATGGCGCTACTCCGAAAGTAACGGGTAAAGCCAGCTTTACCCTGAAATATAGCGTCCCGGTATTGGGAAACGCACCCGGCTGTGATCCGAATAATAAAGCGCTCACAGATAACCAATACCACCGCAAACTGATCGACCAGCAGAATTATTTTGTGGATTACAGGAACTATGGTTTGTTTTCATTCAGCACCTCCACTACTAAGAATGGAAGCATGAGCATGTCTTTCGATGTAACTGAAGCTGATATCATAAGAGCTATCAATTATGCAAATAGTCACAATTCATGGGGGCAAACATTTTATATGACCATGACCGCCAAGGCAGGACCAACATTTATTTTTCCTGACCCTGTTTGTACGCAATCATCCAGCGGACTTCTTGGAATTAATAAGGAGTATACCGTAGTTGATCATGGCCAGCTCATCAGGCCTTATAAGATCGTGTCAATACAGTTGAAGGTCATTTCAAGTAACTGATAACTGATAGTGGATAACTGATAGTTGTCAGCCCCTCCTAATGAACTTGTCATCCCGTTCTTCTTTCAACAACAATCTAATAACAGAGACGAGGGATCTAATTTGGAGAATTACTTCTTAAATCAGATCCCTCGCTTCTAATACTTGTTAGAGTCTTTAAGTAGAACGGGATGACATTTCCTGTTGGGATTAAAATCCTTTCTTATCCGTCGTCGGCCTTCCCGGTGTCTTAAATGCTTTTGTCTTCAATTGATTTTTAGTCTCCAGGATGGCCCGCTCCAGTTGCGGATCTGTTCCTTTTGCCATCAAACCCAGGTCTTCCGGAACGGCGATATCTGGATCCACTCCATGTCCTTCCTGGAACCAGGTGCCATCCGGATTATACATTCTGAAAGTAGGAGCAGTAATGGTTCCTCCGTCAGCCAATCCTGGTACACCACTGATTCCGATGAGGCCTCCCCAGGTTCTTGCACCCACCAATGGACCCAGTTTTTTCTTGCGGAAGAAATCAGGGAATGCATCTCCGCCGGATCCGCTCCATCCATTGATGAGCATGGTCTTTGGACCAAAATGCGCAAAGGGTGGCCATGGCCATTCACTACCATCACGAATTGCCCAGAACGCAAGCGGCTCACGGTTCAACATCTCAATGAAACGATCGGGTATTTGTCCCCCGCTATTGAATCTTTCATCAATGATCAATGCTTTCTTATCCCATTGCGCATTGAATTGACGTGCAAGTTCATTTTGTCCGTCAACACCCGTGCTCGGGACATAGATATAACCTATTTCACCATTGGACTCTTTGTCTACTTTTTTCCGCATGTCTTCGATCCATGCCAGGTTGCGTAATCTGCCCTCGTCAGTCAGGGTGGTGACGATCGCTGTCTTCGCTCCATTCCAGGATGGCGTCGAGTTATAAGTGAGTTCTACGGTCTTTCCACCGAGTCCAACAAAGGCCATATGCGGATCCTGTGCCGTAGTCAATGGAATGCCATTCACCGCAAGGATATAATCCCCCTCCTTAATATTTACGCCTCCGACATCCAATGAAGATTTGGCTTCCGCATCCCATGGAGCACCACGAATGATCTTTTCAATCTTATAATTTTCACCCTCTGCTTTCCAGTCTACGCCCAGGTAACCCACCGGTTTATTTCTTGTTGCCTCCATATCACCACCACCATGATAAGTATGAGATGCATTCAATTCGCCAATCATTTCACCCACCACAAAATCTGCTTCCTCCCGGGTCATCGCACCGTCGAGCATTTTTAAATACCGCTCTTTTGTTTGTTTCCAATTCACGCCATGCATGCCTTCATCATAGAAATAATCTCTTTCCAGCCGCCATGCGTCAGTGAAGATCTGTTTCCATTCCTGCATCGGGTCTATCAACGCCTGCATTTCACCAAGGCGCAATGGTTTTTCAAATTTTTGATTTTCAGCGGGGCTGATCATCGCAAACTGGCCCGATTTTGCAACCATTAATTTTTGCCTGTTGGCAGACATTTGGTAATTATCGGCTGCATCCAGGATGGTTTTCTCTTCACGCTTTTCTATATCATAATATTTAATAGAAGCCTGCCCGCCAGTAGTTCCGGTATTGGGGTACTTCATGTAGATGATCTTGCCTTTGACCGAACTGATATTGTTATATTGTCCGGCCGGGGTGGATAAAAGATCCATACGTTTTTCAAACCCGTCAAAATCGATATCCACGGCTTTGGGATCTGTTTTTTTCTCCGTTGTTGTTGAGTCTTTCTTCTTTTCTTCAACCGGTGTTTCCGTTTTCTTAGGCGCGTCTTCCTCTTTTATGGCCACCATATCATTCTTGGGTGCAAGGATTGACGGCGTACTTTTTTTCAACGGTATCACACCGATCTTATCCGGGTTGGAATAAACAAACGTGTTGTCAATATCGCTGTAAGAGGGGCTGAAGGATTGGGAAGTAACCAGGTAAAGGTATTTGCCCTCACTGTCGAAAACCGGGCTTACTGCTGTATAAAACCCGCTGGTGGCCTGCGTCAGTTTCTTATTGGTATAATCATAAATGAATACTGCCCGGTGCTGATTTTCGAGATCGCGGTTGTAGGCAAGCCAGCGGCTGTCGGGTGACCAATTGAATGAAAAACCTTCCAGGGCGCCATGTGTAAGTCTTAATCCCTTATCGACATCTGTTGTTTGCCCGGTGCTGACATCTACAATTTTTATGCGCATGGCCTTATCAATAAATGCGATCTTCTTGCTGTCGGGTGACCAGTAAGGCCTGTAACGGTAACCCGGACCATAGTTCGTTAATTTTTTATCGGCCGATTCTTTGTCTGCTTCTGACAACCACAATTCATATTCACCGGATTGGTCGCTCCAGTAAGCGATCCATTTTCCATCAGGCGACCAGGTCGGATAACGTTCGGCAGATCCGGAAGTCCGGGTGATGTCTTTTACAAATCCATTCTCTGCGGGTACTGAAAAAATATCTCCCCTTGCCTGCACCAGCGCACGGTTTCCATCCGGGGCAACGGAAATGCTTTGTATCACCCTGTCCACTGTTTCCACTTTGGGTTTCAGCATCGCCCGGTCGGTGATCACTTCTACATTAATTACTTTTTCTTTTTTAGACGCAATATTATACAGATACAGTTTTCCTCCTGCTTCATATACAATATCCTCCGGGCCGCAAGAGGGATAGTGCACATCATAATCTGTATACCTGGTAAGCTGGGTATATGCTTTTGAAGTAATGTCATATTTCCAGAGATTCATCCTGAGTTCGGGTCCCCGGTCTGAAATGAAATAGATCGAATTGCCTACCCACATGGGAAATTCTTCACCGGGATCGGCTTCTGCATTAATATTTTGTGAAGTAAGCGTTGCAAAATTGAAAATATTAATGTCCGCTTTCCATCCACCGCGATAACGTTTCCAATTCCGTCCGACTTGTGATCTGAAGACTACAGCGATCTGTTTTCCATCAGGTGAATAGCATCCGTATTCTGCATAAGCCAGTGGCAGTTTTTCTGCCGGGCCACCTGTAGCTGCTACTGTATAAAATTGGTTGAACCTTTCGCGACCTACTTCCCGGTTAGAAGCAAACAAAACGCGTTTACCGTCTGCTGTCCAATCAACCACCCTGTCAGGGTTACCGTGTCCGGTCAACCTGGTGGGAACGCCTCCGTTTACCGGGATCACATACGCATCTGAGTTTCCATCATAGTTACCGCTATATGCGATCCATTTCCCATCGGGCGAAAACTTAGGATAGCTTTCAACGCCGGCTGGAGAACTGAGTTTGATCGCAGTTCCACCTTCCTTGGGAATTACCCAAAGGTCATTGGCATAAGTAAAAACGATTTGTGTTTGGGATACATCCGGAAATCTGAAGAGCCCGGCATCGATCTGGGCCCAAACAGGTAAGGTCATCATGCAGGATAGCATGAAGCAGGAAAAAACCTTTTTCATAAGCTGAAAATTTTGAGTTCAATGATAAATAATGCGGGTCAGTAAGGTGGGTTTTAAAGCTAAGGAAATTATCCTTGCGGAATACTTGAATTTTATGAGCGGGTTAAAGACTATATTTGCTCCCTTTTTTCACACATGTCGCAATTAAACAATACAAGCAAACTATCTCATTTCACATCTCTGATCTGGCGATCTCTTCGCGGGGAAGAACACGACTATACCCAGGGCAGCATCCGGGTCGCCATAGTATTACTGGCCATTCCTATGATACTGGAGCTCAGTCTTGAATCCGTCTTTGCTGTCGTTGATATGTTCTTCGTCGGTAAGCTGGGAGCCAATGCCATTGCTACGGTGGGACTTACAGAACTAGCGATCACTATTATATATTCTGTAGCGATCGGATTAAGTACGGCGGCCACTGCAGTTGTATCCCGTCGTATCGGTGAAAAAGATCCCGACGCAGCGGCGCATGCAGGTATGCAATCCATATTGATCGCTTTAGTGATTACTTTGGTCACCAGTACATGCGGGATCATTTTCGCTCCCGACATTTTAAAGTTGATGGGTGCTCAGCCCGATGTTGTAAGAGATGGCGCCACATTTACACGCATCATGTTAGGCGGAAGTGTAGCGATCATCTTACTTTTCCTGATCAATGGTGTTTTTCGCGGAGCCGGTGATGCAGCCATCGCCATGCGAAGCCTGTGGATCGCCAGCATATTAAATATATTTTTATGTCCCACGCTGATCAATGGTTATGGTCCATTTCCTGAATTGGGATTGAAGGGTGCGGCGATCGCCACCACTATTGGCCGGGGGATCGGCGTATTGTATCAATGCTGGCATTTATTCAAGGGTAATGGTGTGATCAAAGTAAAGCTCAGGCATTTCAAATGGGATTGGCCCATCATCAAAACCCTGGTCAAAGTCGCTACTCCTGCTACCCTGCAATTCATCATACAGTCGGGCAGCTGGATCGTCATGGGTATACTCGTTGCCAAAACAGGCGGCACGGATGCTTCAGCCGGTTACCAGGTAGCCATCCGGAATATTGTGTTCTTTATTTTACCTGCATGGGGATTGAGCAATGCTGCAGCAACCCTGGTCGGGCAAAACCTGGGGGCCAAACGACCCGAAAGGGCTGAACAAAGTGTCTTGCTGACCACAAAATACAATGCCGTATTTATGTCGGCTGTCATGTTGTTCTTCCTGCTGCTCGCTTCCCCTATCGTCAGCATTTTTACAAAAGACCCGACTGTTCATCACTATGGAACACAGGCACTGCAGATAATCGGGAGTGGATTTATTTTTTATGGTATTGGAATGGTGATGATCCAGGCTTTGAATGGTGCGGGAGATACACGAACGCCAACCTGGGTTAATTTTTTCGGATTCTGGTTATTCCAGATA
>DATINK010000189.1:0-20259 GCA_035474355.1 Chitinophagaceae bacterium
TCAGAACGTCGCAAGACAGTTCGGTCCCTATCTGTGGTGGGCGCAAGTAAATTGAGAGGACATGACCTTAGTACGAGAGGACCGGGTCGTACGTACCGCTGGTGTATCAGTTGTGCCGCCAGGTGCAATGCTGAGTAGCTATGTACGGACAGGATAAACGCTGAAAGCATCTAAGCGTGAAACCTTCCTCAAGATGAGTTTACTTTTAAGGGCCGTCAAAGACTATGACGTTGATAGGCTACAGGTGTAAAAGTGGTGACACTAAAGCCGAGTAGTACTAATTGCCCGTATGCTTTAATTTTTTATTTACCCACATGAATATTGAAAAGATATTTGTCTAACATTCCCAATGTGTTGATTTAATTGAGAGTTATGAATTAAGAGTTATGAGTTAAGAGTTGAAACAACTCATAACTTATAACTCATAACTCTAAACTTCTTATGGTGGTTTTTCCGAGGGTGTTCACCTCTTCCCATTCCGAACAGAGAAGTTAAGCCCCTCATGGCCGATGGTACTGTACCACAATACGGGAGAGTAGGTAGCTGCCATATTTATTGAGCCCTGTCATTTATTTGACGGGGCTTTTTTTTGTTGAAAATTGATTGTTGAGGGTTGATATATTGAGTCTTTTTCTCCTGTCTTTGAAAGACTCAATATGTCAACAAACAATTTTCAATACTCAAGTTTATTCTTTGTGAGGTAGCAATCTCTTCAACAATACTTCTTTTTTATTTCTTGCAACATCAATTGATGTTCCGTCACTCATCAACAGGTAACCACCTTCACCCTTGATGTATTTCTCTATTTCATTCAGGTTAATGATATAAAAGCGGTGTACCCGGATAAATGGATATTGTTCAAGGATATCTTCCATTTCTTTTAATGAGCGGGTAACTAATAATTTTTTATTGTTTTTGACTGTGAGGGTGGTATAGTTGTCGTCCGATTCACAGCTGATAATAGAGTCAACCGGGATCATTTGCAATCCTTCCATAGTTGGCAGGGCTATTTTACTGATGGGGATGGAAGGCTGCCGGATCTTTTGCATCAGGATCTCCAGTTGCAGGGGGAGGGGAACCTGCAACCTTTCCTTCACTTTTTGAACGGCTTTTTTCAATTCTTCCCGGTCGATTGGCTTCAATAAGTAATCAATGGCGCTGAAACGGATGGCTTTTAAGGCATACTGATCGTAACTGGTAGTAAAAATGAGATGAAAATTGATAGCCGGCAATTGCTCCAGCATTTCAAAGCCATTCATTTTTGGCATTTCCACATCCAGAAACACCAGGTCGGGTGAGTGTTGTTTGATTCCTTTTAGTGCATCGTTTCCATTGTTGTAAATACTCACTACTTCAACACCCGGGCAATCAGATTCAAGCATGGCTGCTAAAATTTCACAACAATAGGGTTCATCATCTATGATTATTGCTTTAAGCATATTCTTCAACGGTTTCTATATACCTGATCTTTAACTGGACTTTCGTACCGGCCACTTCATTGTTTCCATTTACAACATCTTCAATCTTATAAGAGGTGCTAATGTTCTTTTCCTGGTTCAGCAAAGCCAGTCGTTCTGTTGTAATTTTTAACCCCATCGATTTTTCTGATGCTGCAGACTTGCTTTTCATTTCCGCTGCTTTTTTCCTTCCTACTCCATCATCCGCAATGATGCAATGTAAAGTTCTCCGGCCTTCATTCAAGACCTCGCTGACAACTATGTTCAGGTGTCCTTTTGTTTCTTTATTCATCAATCCATGCCAAACTGCATTTTCACAAAACGGCTGAAGAAGCAGGGGAGGAATTAATATGGCACCTGCATCTACTATGTTTGTTGTTGTTATACTGTAATCAAATGCGTCTTTAAATCGTAAACGTTCTAAATCCAGGTACAACCGTAACATTTCCAGTTCATCTTCCAGGGGAATCAGTTTTTTTTGTGAATGCATCAGTACCATACGGATAAGACGAGAGAAGCGGGTTAGATAATCAGAAGCCAATTTATTGTCATTTTTGAAAATAAAGCGATTGATAGAGCTGAGACAGTTAAAAATGAAATGCGGGTTCATTTGAGCACGAAGTGCTTGCATTTCTAATTCAGCAACCCGTTGCTGCATTTCTGCCTGGTCTTTTTTGATTGCCAGTTTTTCATTTTTTCTTTTGAATGAAAGGCTTCTGAAAATAAAAACACCCAATAGTATAAACAACAAAAGCCCCCCGAGGAGGGCATTACGGATGAAGGTTTGTTGTTTCAATCGCTGGTCTTTTAACTTACTTTCTTTATCGAGAAGGGTTAGTTGAGATTGTTTCTGTTCCCTGAGAAGAATTTGTTCCTTCAGGCTCTGGTCTTTTATCTCATTGCTTTTGTCTAAAAGTGTAAGCTGTGCTTCCGTTTTTTCCTTCAGCAGTATTTGTTGTTGCAGTTCTGTTTGTTTGATCAGGTTATCTTTTTGGAGCAGATTAATTTGACCAATTCTTTTCGCTTCGACAGCTTCTTTTTTATAATCGTTCATCCTGATGTATAATTGTTTGTTCAGCAGTGAATCCTTCAGGATGGTATACTTCTTCAGGTAAATGTAAGCGCTGTCATTATTTCCCAGCTTATTGAAGATATCCGAAAGTAATTGGCAGTTATCTATCAGTTCTAAGTTCCGGCTTGTTATTTTCGTGAGTGCCAAGGCTGTTCTTGCATTAGTTAGAGCATTCGCGTAATCAGTTTTACCATAATATGCTTTTGCCGCATAAGTATACAACCTGCCCAGGTTGGCAAGGTTATTTCTTTCGCTTACAATTTTAGTTACCTCGTTAATGAGTTGTAAAGCCTTATCATATTGCTGCATAGATACATACAGACTGCTCAGAATAACTTTTGACCCGCCCTGCCTGTTTCCAATCGTGGACATATAATAGAATGCAGAATCATAATTACCTGTTACCCGGTAAAACTCTCCCATGGCTGCTGCCCAATGCTCTTCCCACCTGTCATTCGGGCAGTAATTATGAGCTTTTCTCATAAAGGCAAATGCAGTTTCAAAGTCATTGGCGATTGAATAAAATCTGCCAACCCAATAATAAGCCTGGTATAGTTTAAAGTTTTTTGTATTCCTGGTGCTACTTATCCCGGCTAGTTTTTCAGCTAGTGAAACAGATTTTTTGCTATACTCAATACCATTTTCAAAATCACCCAGGTTAAAACAGGAAGAACAAAGCGCTATGTATCCATCGTATTCACCACTTTCATCTCCATCTTCATGATAAAGGGAAACTGATTTTTTGAGATAACCTATCCCGGTTTCAATATCTCTCGAAGGAGTAACGGTATTCGCAAGTATAAGATAAGCCCTTGCTGCATCCGATTTTGCTCCTGCCTTCAGATAATAGAAGATTGCCTTTTCTATCGGGGAGGATTTTGCAGCATTAAAACCAATTTGAAGTCCGCTAAGCTGTATGTAAAGATCTCCCAATTGGAATTCGTGTCCTTCACAATCTGTACAATCTGTAAAACCGAGTGCTTTGTAGGCTCCCTTTGGCTGCTCCTTTACTGGTTTCTCATAAAATGAAATAGCTTTCTGCACATAAATTTTGTATTTTTCTAAGTCTCCTCTCCATCTTTCTAACCATTGTAACGTATTATAAGCCTCCCCAATCAATATGTTATCATTTAATTCTTCGCCGATCTGGATCGCCTGGCTAGCATACTTTTCTGCCTTCGCAAAATGTGAACCCGGCTTTTTGTTTTCAGCCCGGTTTGTATCTGTCTTGCATGCTTCGCATGATTCCATATTTGCGTAGGCATAACCAAGACCTCTCTTGTATCCCAATTTTTTTGCTTCATTGAATGCTTGCGTAGTATAAGAACAGGCTGTATCTAACAAATAGGGAGTATCCTCATCGAATATCCAGTACACACCTTGCGCTATGCTATTCAGGCAATCTACCCTGGCATTACCTTTAGCCGTCTTCAAAATCTTTTTAAGGCTATCCACTTTACGCTGTACAATATTATCGATTGTAATCTGCGAGAATGAAGGCAGGTAAAAGGAAAACAAAAGGCAAGTTGTAATTAAGTATTTTCTCATATTAAAATCTTCATGCCGGTTTAAATTTTAAAGATGGGAATCAGAAGGTACTAAAAGAACGGCATCAAGAACTTTAAAATTAGCCCTGGGATTGAGCGGGAATTATCAAGAGTGGGTGAAGGGCAGGTTTTTTGGGTGAAAGTCAAAAAAGAGCAATAGCAATTAATTACCAGCCTTAATATAACTCCAGCCTTCCTGCTGCTTTTTTGCGATTTCCAGGCTCGCCAGCGGAACAGGCGTTGCCTGGGTAACGAGTTGACTCCTTTCGATCTTTCTTCTTTTCATCGTGGTTTCACAAGCAGCAAATACAACATGGTATTTTTCTGCCAGCTCAGCAATTTCATTCTTTACTGTTGTCTTTTCACTGATCAATAGGTCCAATCCGGGACCATGACAGACAATCTCCACGATGGCTGTTGGACTTGCTTTCATGATTGAATTTGTTTGTCTCACCATGGTTGCAAAACTTGCCGTATCATCCTTAGTGAAGTCATAAACGATCTTATAGTTGTAGTCCTGTGAAAAGCCCATATTACCACTCATGGCAAGGGCGAAGAATAGAAACCATTTTTTCATATCGTAGCTTTGTTTAAAGGTAGGTAACGCGGCACTCAGTGTATATCAACTCCTTGAGCCCATTGAACTTATTGAAAATCTTGCACTTATCGAAGATTTTTACGAGATTTGCGCCTGTTTGCTTATGACTAAACAAGAGCGCATCATACTCTTCCTGCTGGCTGCCCTGAACTTCACGCACTTCCTCGACTTCATGATCATGATGCCCCTGGATAATTACCTGATACCGGTATTCAAGATCTCGCCTAAACAATTCAGCTTCCTGGTCGGCGCCTATTCACTAACCGCCGCTATCTCAGGCTTTTTGGCTGCCCTTTTTGTAGACAAATACGACCGGAAAAAAGTATTGCTTTTTGCTTTTGCCGGTTTCATTATCGGTACATTCTCTTGCGGACTCGCCCCCAGTTATAATTTCCTGATGGCCGCCCGCATATTGACCGGAATTTTTGGTGGACTTATCGGGGCGCAGGTACTGGCCATCGTAGGTGACATTTTTACTTACGAACGCAGGGGCGTGGCCATGGGCGCTGTCATGAGCTCTTTCGCTATCGCATCAATTATCGGCGTCCCTTTCTCATTATATCTTACCAACCTCTTTAATTTCAACTGGCATGTACCCTTCATACTGGTAGGCTGTATCGGGGTTGTCCTGATCGGCCTGGTTGCCCGCTTCATGCCACCGATGAAACATCATTTTGAATTTCTGAAAAAAAGGGAATCCAGGTTTGATGCCCTCCTCAAAGTGGCCAGGTCCTCCTCCCAACGACTCGCACTTTTATTCACGATGCTGATGATGATCGGGCATTTTCTTATCATTCCATTCATCAACCCTTATATGGAGTTCAATAAAGGGTTTTCAAAGAATCAAACTCCGATGATCTACCTGGTGGGTGGTATTGCGTCCTTTATTTCTGCCATCTGGCTGGGAAGGATATCTGACAAACTGGGCAAATTGCGGGTCTTTTCTTTTTCCGTGATCCTCTCCATGTTCATGGTGCTCGGGATAACCAATATGCCTGTACTCCCTTATGTATTGGTTCTTTCCTTTTTTGCTTTCTGGTTTGCATTGGGAACAGGTCGTGGCGTAACAGCACAGGCCATGGTGAGCAACGTGGTGGCGCCGGAACAAAGGGGAAGCTTCATGACCTTCAATAGCAGCATGCAACAACTGGGGACCTTTATCGCTTCTATTGTGGCAGGCTATATCGTTATTGAAGACAAAGGAAAGACCGGGAAGATCCAGCGTTATGATTGGGTGGGTTACCTGAGTATAGCTGTATTGCTCGCCAGTTTTTTTCTCGCCCGTTATTTATTTTCCGGGATGGATAAGACGAAGATCATCGTGAAACCCGGTATACCGGATACCGCAGAGCTACCGGTTCAAAATACGGTGAGTTCTGAAATACAAAATTGAGTTGCTGACCGGCACTCTTTGCAAAAGCCGTATCGGTTAACCTGCGTTGTTCGAGTTTAGCCCTCACTTCCGGATTTTTTTTCAGGTATTCAGCAGCAATATCTTCAAAAGAATAACCTGAAAATCCTTCTTTCTGACCGAGTATGGCGTCAAAATAATTCCAGGCGAAATAAGAATCCTCACAACGCGGATCCAGGGTTTCCACCAGGAAACGGTTGGCTGCCTGGTTACAGGGAATATACCAGTCACCTTTCCTGAATTTCATCGATTGCACACTGGTTGTAAATTTCACTTCACTGTTGGCGTGGTGCATCTCATATTGCCTGGGTGCGGCTTTGTAATCTTCAATACGATAGATCTCAACAGTTATACTGGTGTCTTTCTTCAATTGGATCATCTCCACTTTGTTCAGTCGTAAGAGGTCCGTTACTTTCCACCAGCCCTGCGGAATGATATAGGCTTTAGGAGCGGTCGTTGTTTCCTTCACTTTATAATAATTGTAAAAAGGCACCTGTTTCTCAAAAGGTTTTGTCCTATCGTAATAAAGGCGTGAAAGCCCGGAAACTTCACTGGCTTTTCGGCCGGCTGTATAACCTTTATAAGTAATGGTTACCGATTGTGACCGGTCCAAAGACCAGCTGATCGGGAATTCTACAGCAGAACTTACGGATGCTTTTGTTTGCATGCGAAGGCTTTGGATCTTTTTACTGTTCGTTGATGTAAAATCGATAAAACATTGCATGACTGCATAGGTTGCTTTTACCCGCTGGTCATAAGGTTTCAGCATATGGGTTTCCGGAACGAATGCAAAACTGCCCCAGAGCGCTGCATAACCGCTGCTGTAACGGGGACTATCCCAATATTCAGACCAGCCATTTTCAGGCGTATCTCCAAAAGCATTGACATAAGGAACCAGGTCATACCCTCTTGCTTTCATCAATGCATAGATGCCCGGCTCGAGTTCTTTATTCATGAAATCTCCCATCACCCCGCCCAATTTGTTGTGTTGTGAACTCAGCAATGTCATCACGTGCTGGTAATCGGCCCCGTCACTGACGTGATTGTCGATCAGGATATCCGGGTCTGTCATGTGGAAGATCTCGGCAAAAGACCGGGCCTCTTTGGAATCACATTTTATAAAGTCGCGGTTGAGGTCGAGGTTCTGAGAATTGCCCCGGAATCCTTTTTCTTCGGGGCCATTCTGATCGATACGATAATTAGCACTGCGGTTCAGGCAACCACCAATATTGTAAACTGGTATGATCGCCAGTACGATATTGTCCGGGATCTTTATTTTGTTAGTGACAATATCCCTGGCCAATAGCATGCTCGCATCGATGCCATCCGGCTCACCGGGATGGATCCCATTATTGACCAGGATAACACGCTTATCGTTCTTGCGGATATTATTAAAATTATAATCACCGTTGTTGGCGATCACCGCCAGGTGTAAGGGGAACCCGGCATCAGAAGGACCCATGGTCAGCAATTTTACTTTGCCGGAAAGCTGGTCGAGCTTTTCCCACCAGGCAATGATCTCAGGATAAGTGGGACTTTGCGTTCCATTGGATTGTTCAAACCGTGTAGTGATGTTTTGGGAAGAAGCCGTATAATATAAAGTGACGGCTATGATCAAAAAAGCTTTTCTCATGATCGTTAAAGGTTTTTACTTGTTCACTGAACCATTGGGTCATGGTAGTGAGAAGTAAAAATAGAAAAGGATACTGAAATAAAGCTGTTTGTATGAAAAGGAAGATCATTTCACCTCCTCAGGTTTTTTACTGAAGTATTTTTTTAAAAATTCCCCTTTTGAATCGTGGTAGGAGGCAACAGCTCCCAACTTGTAAAGGCAGTAAATATAGATCCAGGCCAGGTCAAGCTGATTAGGAAGAAAGCCGGAACGGGCGCTGGCTGGGTAAAGGTGGTGGTTGTTATGCCATTCGCCTGTAAAATAACCGGGCCTTGACTGGTTAATAGCAAGGTTGCTACGGTCAAAATCGATTCCATCCACATGTTTTACTTTACCATTGCCGTGTCCTGTATAATTAAAGGCACGAACAAAAACCACCCAGAACATCGCAGCTGTAAATAAAGCGCAGGCCAAACCAAACCCGCCAATAAGGTATAATGCAGCAAACCAGAATGCCCAGTTCAGGAGCATACCTGCAATGGCACTAAATGGCCGGGTGATAGAACCCCATTTCCTGTATTGCTTATAGGAATTGGCTTTGATACCGGTATGACGGAGAAAACGGGTCACTTTTTTATAATCAGGTTCAGAAAGGTCTTTTGCAATGCTTTGGTGGTTCACATCCGCCAGCATACAATACCAAAAACCTGCACGTGAGTTGTAAGGATCGCCGGGCTGGTCAGATTTTACATGATGGACATGGTGAGATACGATGTACATTTCTTCGGGTATGACTTTGATCACCAGGTTTTGGGTGATGAACCTCCAAAAAGGATGACTAAATTGGTAGGCATGATGCGTACAGTACCTGTGAAACCAGATCGTGCCGTGTGTGCCCATGGCTATCAGTGTATAAAACAACATAATGGGTAATAGCCACCATGTAATATACTGTGTGATGAAGAAATAAGCGAAGGGTGTCATACACAGCACCATCAGCCAGCTCATCAGGGTGATCCAGTTCTTTTTTGTCTTAAAAATATTGATCCTGGAGAAAGCTTCCCGGTATAACTGGCGGGTAGAAGGAACGATCAGTTCACCTCTTTCATTTGCCCATCCATAAGAGGGCTTTTGTAATACGTTATCTATGAATGCCATAAACTGGAATTAATAGTTAGTAAAGCAATTAACCATATTAACAGTTAATTACTGATTCAAAGCACTACCGTGGGTTGTCCTCTAGATTGATCTTGATATAGCACTCGGACCACGGGGTCCTTTTTCGAATTGAATCCCTACACCTGGGATGAGATCGGGTTCTTACAAGTTACCTTTTATTCCCTTACTGACCAATTAAATGATGAAACTATTGATCGGGTTACTCTTTATTAACAATCATTTGTTCAGCGATTACAATTATCGAACAATTCATATACACTATGAAGTCATTTCCAACCGCGTCATTTCTGCACCATTGAATATCCTGGCCAGGCTTGGATCTTTGGTAGCCTGGTAAGGATCAATGTTGGGCCCGCTTACAATGCGCCATAAATTTTTCCGGCGCAGCTCTTCGTAATCGCTCATTTTGATAAATAACCCGCGTAAGGATTTGCGTGTTTTGAAATTGATCGTAACGGGTAATCCCTTCCCGTTTTTATTATTCATGAATTTTTCTATCTCTTCGTAGGTCATACAGCGTGTTTGTTAATGGGATAAAGCTGGTCAGGAAGCGTCACAGGCCGAATGAAGGGAATGTACAACGCCATTTCTTCCCTGCCTGTCGCGTGCAAGTATCTTTGCATTATTGATATAGATATCACCGGATACAATGCTGACTGTTAATTCCCTGCCGTCAAGGGTTTTCAATTTCCTGCCATGTCCAAAATCGCTCATCATTTTCTTGCCTAACAGAATATGGTAGGAAAGGAATTCTATGAGCTTATTCTTGTTAGCAGGTAAAAAAAGCTGTTCAGTGTTATTGATCTCAATTTTTCCAAATGCAAGATTAACGGGCCCTAATAAAGTAAACGGCCCGATCTCATTCAGTTTCTCTTCCAGTCCGGCAAGTTTTAATCCCCTGCTGAAATGACTCAGGTTCCTGTCGGCATTTGTGATTTGCAAGATAGTTGCCATAAATAATTAAAGGATCTTACCATTTTTTCCTGCTATCCGGGCGGGCTGATTTTTCTTTTGCCACAGATACAGAGATGGCTCTGCCTTCTACATCTTTGTTGTTCAATTTCGCCATGGCTTCTTTGGCTTCTGCATCAGAATCCATTTCTACGAAACCAAAACCCCTGCTGCGTCCTGTTTCCCTGTCAGTGATCAATTTGGCTGAAGATACCTGTCCAAAAGGTTCGAATAATTTCCTGAGATCATCTTCTGTTACATGAAAACCCAGGTTCGAAACGTACATGTTCATAACTTAAAATTTAACATTAATAAATAAAATACAGTCAACTGGTGACAAAAAGAAAAACAGCAAGGAGTCAGGAGTGGAAAAATTGTTACTGAACCGAAGAGTAAGAATGATGCCGGACTGAACAGAATGATGTGATAACTTTAAATCACTTTGCAAAGGTAAGGTTTTCAAAGCGTAATAGTGATATTATTAATCCAATAGGAATGACACGAAAAAAGCATCCGCCTGCGGGAGGATGCTTTCAATATCTTTTAAGTAGTAATTATTTTGCAGCGTTTGCTTTGCGGGTCAGTTTGCTTTTCAGGTTAGCAGCTTTGTTCTTGTGAATGACACCGCGTTTTGCCATTTTATCGATCTGGCTGATGACAGCAGGAAGTTGTTTCCCCATTTCTTTTCCGGAGGTTTTCAGTTCCCGGATGGCATTGCGGGTGGTCTTGCCATAATACTTGTTTCTTTCGCGGCGTTTGGTCGCCTGGCGGACGTCTTTTTTTGTTGCACTGTGATTGGCCATTCTGCTTTGTTTAAGGGCAGCAAAGGTAGGGATTTAAAGGGAGAATTCGGGCAAATTTCACGATATTTGTGCCTCATAAAAGCTTGAAAATCCGCAGATATTTTGCCGGAAAGACGGTAAGGCGGAAAGGGACGCATTAAATTCGATCTTTACTTCCCGTTTTCCCGCCTTACCGGCTAATTATACGAAATGAAGGACTTTTCTTATATCACAAATTCTTCTCCCGAGTTTATAGAGAATTTATACCAGGATTACACAAAGAACCCTGATAGTGTAGACCCCGAATTGAAAAAATTCTTTGAAGGCTTTGATTTTGCACTCAGTATCCAATCGACAAACGGCAAACCCATCACCACTTCAAAACCAACTGAAGAAATTTCAACCGGTATCGATTGGATGCGGGAGATCTGCGCTTACCGCATGATACTGGGTTACCGTAACAAAGGTCACCTGATCGCCTGGACAAATCCCATTCGTCCCAGGAAAGACAGGCATGCCAATCTCGATATTCAGTTTTTCGGATTTAAAGAAGAAGACCTGGACAAAGATTTTCATGCCGGGGGATTGATCGGTCTTGGAAAAACAACTTTAAGAAAGATCATTGAGCACCTTCATCAATGTTATTCCGGGCATACCGGCATTGAATTCAAATACATCAGCGACCAGCAAAAGATCGATTTCCTTACCCGGGAAATTGAAACCAATTTTTCTTCGCCCTTGTCACTTGAACAAAGAAAAAGGATCCTGGAAAAACTGAACCAGGGGGTGATGTTTGAAAAATTCCTGCACACAAAATATGTAGGACAGAAAAGATTTTCATTGGAAGGAGGGGAAACAACCATCCCGGCACTGGATGCCATTCTTACCATGGCGGGTGAATTAGGTGTACAGGAGATCGTGATGGGAATGGCTCACCGTGGCAGGTTGAATGTATTGGCCAATATCCTGGGAAAGACCTACGAACAAATTTTCAGTGAGTTTGAGGGAACACAGAAAACCGACCAGACCATGGGAAGCGGGGATGTTAAATATCATCTCGGTTTTGGAAGTGAATTGCAGACAGCCAATAACAAAACGGTTCATTTGAAATTGATGCCCAATCCATCCCACCTGGAAGCCGTTGACCCTGTCGTCGTGGGTTTCTCCAGGGCCAAGGCAGACGTGATGTATAAAAGCGAATTCGATAAGATACTTCCGATACTCATTCATGGAGATGCATCTTTGGCCGGACAGGGTATTGTATATGAAGTATTGCAAATGTGCAACCTCAAAGGATATGACACGGGTGGCACGATCCATTTTGTGATCAATAACCAGATCGGCTTTACTACCGACTTTGACGATGCCAGGAGTTCGGATTATTGCACTTCACTCGCAGCAGCTGTACAGGCCCCGGTTTTGCACGTAAACGGGGATGATCCCGAAGCGGTGGTTCGTTGTTCGGAACTGGCGACACGTTACAGGCAAAAATTCAATTCCGACATCTTTATAGATATGGTGTGTTACCGCCGGCACGGGCATAACGAAGGAGATGATCCTAAATTCACACAACCGCATCTTTATGCATTAATTGAAAAACATCCCAATCCCAGGGAGGTCTATGTAAAATATTTACTGGAGAACGGGGAAGAAGACGCGCAGGAACTGGCAAAAGAAATGGAGAAAAAATTCTGGGCCGACCTGCAGGAGAGATTGGATGAAGTGAAACAGCATCCCCTGCCTTATCGATACCAGGCCCCTGAATTATCCTGGAAAAAATTGAGGCGGGCACAAGCAGAAGATTTCGATCAATCCCCGGTAACGGCGATCAGCTCAGAACATTTTAAAACGGTTTTTGATGCCATCATGAAATGGCCGGCCGACTTCAAACCTATCCGCAAGGTGGAGAAGATCATCCAGGATAAAATAAAATTGCTGGAAACGGAACAAAAACTGGATTGGGCAACCGCTGAGCTCATGGCTTATGGAAGTCTTTTGCTGGATGGAAAAGATGTTCGCATGAGCGGGCAGGATGTGCAAAGGGGGACTTTTTCTCACCGCCATGCCGTATTAAGGAATGAAGCCAACGATAAGGCGTATGACAGGTTGAGCATGGTTCCGGGTGCGGAAGGACAATTCAGAATTTATAATTCCCTGCTGAGTGAATTTGGCGTACTGGGATTTGAGTATGGATATGCATTGGCCAATCCCAACGCCCTGGTAATCTGGGAAGCACAGTTTGGAGATTTTGTAAATGGAGCGGCCACGATGATCGATCAGTTCATTACTGCCGGTGAACAGAAATGGAACCGGATGAGCGGGATCACATTATTCTTACCCCATGGATACGAAGGGCAGGGTCCCGAACATAGCAGCGCGCGGATGGAAAGATTTCTTCAAATGAGCGCAGAACTGAATATGGTCAATGTGAATGCGACAACGGCGGCTAATTTTTTCCATGTCCTCCGCAGGCAATTGGCATGGCCTTTCCGGAAGCCACTGGTGATCTTTACACCCAAGGCGAATCTCCGCTACCCCGGATCCTATTCAAAAGCTGAAGAATTTATACAGGGTGGATTTAAAGAAGTGATGGATGACTTATCAGCTGAACCGGCGAAGATCAAAAAGGTATTATTCTGTAGCGGCAAGATCTATTTTGACATGGCTGAAAAAAAGGAAAAGGAAAAACGAAATGACATTGCACTGATCAGGCTGGAACAATTATACCCGATACCTTATATCCAGCTGGAAGCATTGCAAAAAAAATATAATAAAGCCACCTGGTTCTGGGTACAGGAAGAACCCCAGAACATGGGCGCCGGATCATTTTTACAACTGAATTTGAAAAGTATCAATTTTGGGGTGATCAGCCGCCAGCCTTCTGCTGCAACCGCAACTGGATTTTCCAAAGTTCATGCGCAGGAGCAGGCCGAGATCCTCGAAACCGCATTTAGTATATAAACCAGTCCCCTCCTTTGGAGGGGGTTGGGGGAGGCCAAAAAAATAAATTATGACTGACATCAAAGTCCCAACAGTCGGTGAATCGATCAACGAAGTCACTTTACTGAAATGGAATAAGCAAGACGGAGATTGGGTGGAACGTGATGAAGTGATCGCAGAATTGGAAAGTGAAAAAGCAACTTTTGAAGTGAATGCAGAGAAAGCAGGCATACTGAAGACAGCTGCCAAAGAAGGAGATACATTAAAGATCGGGGACCTGCTGGCGAGTATTGATGAAAAAGGAGCTAAGCCAGTCGGCAATCAGGAATCGGAGAAAGTTTCAAAACCCACGACCGACAAATCAAACGGGCAGGAAAAAAAGGAAGAGCTTGAAACGACTTCTCCCAAAGAAGAAAAAAAGAAAACAGCAAAAAAATCCGAAGCAACCGCTCAACCCGCTGCTGATCTGAAAGCAACACCTGTTGCCACAGCGATGATCGCCGACAAAGGCGTGGACCCGAAATCGGTAACAGCTTCAGGGTTTCATGGCAAGATCATGAAAGAAGATGTTCTCGCCGCATTATCAAGTCCGGGTAAACTTACAGCAGGACAAGCTCTATTCAGCAGGAATGAAAGAGTGGAGAAGTTAACGGCACTCAGGAAAACTATTTCCCGTCGCCTGGTGGAAGCAAAAAATACAACGGCCATGCTGACCACTTTCAATGAAGCGGACATGAGCCGGATATTGGAGGCAAGAAACAAATACAAGGATAAGTTCAAGGAATTGCATGGGGTGGGACTTGGCTTTATGAGTTTTTTTGCCAAAGCCTGTTGTATTGCTTTGCAGGAATGGCCGGCTGCCAATGCTTACCTGGATGGTGAATCCATCGTCTATCATGACTACTGTGATATATCCATTGCCGTATCCACACCCCGGGGACTCACGGTTCCGGTAATACGCAATGTAGAAAGCCTCAGCATGGCGGAGATCGAATTAAAAGTGATCGAACTTGCCGGAAAAGCCAGGGATAATAAATTAGCCATGGAAGAATTGCAGGGAGGGACTTTTACGATTACCAATGGCGGAGTATTTGGTTCCCTGATGAGTACACCGATATTGAATCTTCCGCAAAGCGCCATATTGGGAATGCATAAGATCCAGGAGCGCCCCATTGCGATGAACGGCCAGGTGGTTATCCGGCCAATGATGTATCTTGCTTTGAGTTATGACCACCGGATCATTGATGGACGCGAATCGGTGGGCTTCCTCGTAAGAGTAAAAGAATTACTCGAAAATCCTGAACAACTGCTGATTGGAAAAGATCCTGTAAAGACCTTATTGGAACTGTAAAATTATCAATCCTCGAAAGCGATCCGAATGAAACGTTTTTTTTATGCAGTGATTGGAATGATTTGCCTGGCACTTGTTTCCTGCCAGAAGGCGATCGATTGGAACCTGCCCGGGGGAAGTGCGCCTGGTGGCGGTGGCAATGGCAACCTGGTAAAAGTTGTCCAAATAACCGGTACGGATTCAACGGTTACTACTTATTCTTATGACGGTTCCAAACGCCTGATTGAAGAAAAGATCACCGGCATGAGCGGGGGTCAGGACATAGGAACGGACACAAAATACTATCGCAACAGCAATGGAATTATCACGCGCTCTGTACAGGTTGTCAATGCCTTCATTCCACTTGGAGTCGACAGCGTTGAAACCCGTTATAATTTTAATGTTACAATCAACCGGTATACTTCAACTGTATATGCCATCACGTTTATGGGGTTCACAGTCATAGACAGTACCATTTTTACTTATGACGGTTCGGGAAATGTCATCCGGGATGAGATTTTGCAATCCACTTTCGGGCAACCCTTTGAATTCTCGGCAAAAGACGAGTATACCTATTCTGCGGCCGGGAATATCACATCGATGAAACAATATAGTTTCGATCCGCCTACCGCCAGCTATGACCAGATCGGTTCTTATGATTATACTTTCGATGGAAAAACGAATCCAATCCGTCTCAGCGCGAACAAAGAGGCCATGATCATGATGCGATCTGGATTTATGAACGTGAATAACGCTACGCAGTTCCAATTTACAGACCTGACTGGATCAGGGCAGGATTTTACCAGCAGCTTCGTCTACACTTACAATTCAAATAATAAACCGTCGACGGCGACAATGACGATGACACCACCCGGAACCATCTATGCGGTAACTTTTTATTACCAATAAAGCTGCGCCAAACCGGGGATGGCAACCTGAACTTTTAATTTTTTGCTATGAGCCGATGGCATTCCTGGTTACGTTCAGCAACTGACATGATCTCCGGTTATAAAGGCAATGAGCCATTTCCTTTTTTTGCGAAACAATATTTCTCCCGGCATAAACAAGCAGGTTCAAAAGATCGAAGACATATTTCGCAGCTTTGTTATTGTTATTTCCGCGCAGCAAAGGCTTTCCGTGATCAACCCGTAGAAAGGGCGATCCTGCTGGGATATTTTCTTTGTTCCACTGAACCCAGTGAGCAATTAGCTGCTACCGAACCCGGCTGGAATGAGAAAACCCATCTTTCCATCAGGGAAAAACTGGCATTCCTGGATCTAAAAATTTCCCTTGAGGATTTTTTCCCGGCCGAAATGCTTAGCGATACGATCGATAAGGAGGAATTCCTGAATTCCATATTTATACAACCGGACCTGTTCCTCCGGTTAAGACCAGGTTACGAAGACCTGGTTAAAAAGAAACTAGAATCTGCGGGGATATCTTACAAGGAAATATCTGCAAGCTGTTTATCGCTTCCCAATTCTTCCAGGATCGATAATGTTATTGAACTCGATAAAGAAGCGGTGGTGCAGGATCTCAGTTCTCAAAGAATTGGAGAATTGTTATCTGGTGCCGGGGTAACTTTTTCCAAAGCCTGGGATTGTTGTGCGGGCAGTGGGGGGAAATCTATTTTATTAAAAGATATTTTTCCGGGAATAGCTTTGACTGTATCCGATATACGGCCCGCTATCCTGCAAAACCTGGCTAAAAGATTTTACGCTGCGGGTATCAGCAGGTATAAATGCATAACCGTTGACCTGGTGAAAGCCGATCTTGGGACGCAGGATGAATTCGATTGTATCCTGGCGGATCTTCCCTGTACGGGTAGTGGTACATGGGGAAGATCGCCCGAACAATTATTTTATTTCAAACAACAAAAGATCATTGAATACACAGCCTTGCAGAAAAAAATACTTACTAAAGTGATCCCGCATCTGCTTCCGGGGGGATACCTGGTATATATAACCTGTTCCGTATTTAAAAAGGAAAACGAAGAGATGATAGCGTGGATCAACCAGGAATCAGGGTTGCGTACAATAAAAATGGAAGTATTGAAGGGATATCACACAAAAGCCGACACGCTTTTCGCAACCTTGCTGGAAAAGCCTCTTCCTTGATTTTCCGTATTTCCCTCAATCCAGCCCGTGTATTTACCAGGTAATTGTTCCATTTATTGTATTCTTTCTTGCAGAATATTTTAGTTTGCCATCAGGGAAATTACTTTTGCTCTTCCATTAAACCCCTACCCATGAAATTAACCAGCACGCGCCTCTTATTATTCATTTTTGTTGTTTCATTCACCAACTGCAAAAAAGAGATCAATCAACGCAATGTATCCAGGCAGGACGACCCTGTATATTCCACCGCGTCTGCTTTGCCTTCTTCAAGCCCTGTAACAGTAGGCCCCGTAAATATGGGCCACTTAACGGATTACTTATTTGTATTTACCAATGGCAACAGCGATGCGAACTGGCAGGGCGCTACCAAAGGATTTAAAGGCGATGTCGCCCTGAATGGTATTGCTGCCAGGGAAAGAACTTCCGGTAGTGTACCTTATGCCGGGACGATCTATACCAATAATTTACTCTTAAATGCATGGGGGCTGATTGTATTACAAAATTCTTTGCCCCTTTTAACCCCGACTCAGGCTTCCGTAAGCCTGAATGAAAATACACTGATCAACAACCTGACCAGCGACCTGAATGCTGCATTTTCCCAGATCAATGCATTGACAGCCACGCCTGGGTATTCAAGTATATCTTCCAGTTCACTGGATGGATTCAATAGCCAGAACGGTATTGCAGAGAATTTCATTATCAATATCACTACTGACCTGAAAGTCTCTTCCAAGATTGACATTACAGGGGATGCCGGGGATGTTTTTATCTTGAGATGGGATTCAGATGGCAACCCGACTAACGGATACCAGGGCCAAACTAAATTTCAAAGTGGAGGCGCCATCGTACCTCATGGAGGATTATTACCTGGCAATTTCATCAATGTTGCCGGCGATATTGCCAGCAGCGGGGGAGGATCAAATCCTGCGTTACCTTATCCGCAGGGACCGCGTGATAACAATGGTACCGGATCGCTCATTGAAAACGGATCTGATTTTAATGGTGGCGGATTTTTTACAGGTTACTGGTTAACCACCGGCAACCCTACTACCGGAAATACTTCTTCTTTAAGCAACGCAATATTTGTAGGAGGTTGGTATAGTATTACCGCTAAATTCAGCATGACTTCGGGTACAAGTGGAGTTCATACCTCAGCACCGGCTAATACGGGTGGCGGAGGTGATGGTGGCGACCCGGAAAAATAAATCCTTATAACTTGATCAGCCGCGTGGTCCCGATCTCTTTAATACCATCAAAAACTTTGATGATATACGTTCCGGCATTCCAAAGTCCAAGGGGAAGACCTATTGTGACCGTTCCGCTTGTCTTTGAACTTTGAAGGTTATAGATAAGACTTCCTTTCACATCGTAAACCTGGATGGGCATATTACTGACTGGATAATTGGTCTCAATAACCAGGTCTGCCTGGCTGCTGGCAGGATTTGGAATCAATACAATTTTTTCAGTGACTATACCTGGATTTCCAACACCTGTGGTGGTGCAGCCGGAAGAAGTTACAATAGCTGTATCAATATAGGCAGCGGCAAAACTGGCTGATGCGGTGTCAACGATCTGGCGAATGCGGTAAGAAACGGTTCCATCGGGAACGCTTGTCAGGTTATTGACAAACTGGTAAGAATGATTAGCCAGGATGACACCTGCCTGGGGGTTTACTTCCCCTATTTTAGAAAATAAAAATTCCCCGGTAGCTTTTCTTTCAATTTCATATTTCATGGCTGCAATGTCTTTGCTTGTCCAGTTGATGGTTACCGTACAAGCATTGATGGCTGCATTCGAAGTGGCAAAATCTACAAGCAGGTTGGTAAAAGCCGTCTTTACATTGGGAATACCATAACCCACCCGGTCATCAGGCGTAGAGAATTTACTCCCTGAGCGACGCAAAGCATCTATGATCTTCATATTATTGAATTCAGGGAAGCCCTGCCATAAACAAGTACCCATTCCGGCCATATTCGGACAAGCGAAAGAAGTTCCGTTGCTGGATATAACTGTATTTCCTGTGCCCTGTACCAATGCCGCAACACCAACAGATGCCATATCGGGTTTGACCTGGCCATCCGAAGAAGGACCATAACTTGAAAAGCTTCCCACAGCACCTGCTGAACTCACTGCACCAACACATATAACACTATCCGCATCAGAAGGACTTCCCAGGAAATGCCAGGTTCCATTTCCATCATTGCCTGCTGCCAGAAATTCGAGCAACCCTTTTTTTGCAGCAAGATCAGCGCCCATCGCACTCAGGGTTGTGTTTCCGTTCATATCAGCATAGGTATGATCGAATACCGCGTTATCGAAATCTGTATAACCCAGGGAAGAAGAAATTACATCGGCTCCGACACTATCTGCTCTTTCAGCGCCGCATACCCAATTATGTTCTTCTATTGGATATTCTGTGGCTACATCTTCCGTACGGAAAAGATAGAAACTTGCTTTGGGTGCTTTACCCACAAACTGACCGGTAATATTGGCGGCAATCGTTGACAAACACATCATGCCATGGGCATTGTCTTCTACAACGCTGGCTTCCCTTGCAACAAAGTCCCAGGTTCCCAACACTTGCCCCTGCAGGTTGATACTGTCAAATGCTTTAAAGGTGGTATAGTTAAAAAAACCGCCATCCAGCATGGCAATGATCACGCCTTGTCCGCGCAACCCTATATTATGCAGGAATTCCCCGTTGTGGAGGTGGATCTCATTGAATGAACTGCCTCCATAATTAAAAAAATCCTGGGTCTGCACAGGTCTTTCTGCAGGCGGATCTGAAAATATTTTTTCAAGAGCGAATTTATCTCTTGGATGATTGATAACTCCCCTGGCTGCAAGTGGCGTTACCGATTGTACAAATGAAAAACCATTGATGGTCGTGATCGCACTGGGATCGGAAGTCTGGATGGAAACCATATTCAGCCATTTCGAAATATTCAGAACGGTAACATTGGGGACATTCCTGATCTGGATGATATAGGAGGGGGTAGCTGGCAGGTCGGTACTGTCAATGGCGATTCCATAACGTGTCCTCCGGTCGATGGCTCGTTGAGACAGATAAACGATCGGGTTGGACAAACTATAGGGTGAGCCGCCTTTGTTTTTTAGTTTGACAAGGTAACGGGTGAACTGGGCCTCTGCGGTTTGCACCACCACCATCCCTAACAACAAAACGGCAATATATTTCTTCATGAAACCCGGTTTTTTAGCCCCTAAAATTACGAGTTATGAGTGGACTCAGTTGTGATCGATCA